>DALYYK010000005.1:0-22508 GCA_031983305.1 Candidatus Fimivivens sp.
TCAGCGCAGCCGGCGTGGCTGCATCCACAGGAGGACGGCAGTCTCATGGTGGAGTTTGATCTGCCACAGCGTGCCTTAACCCCCGGACAGGCCGCGGTTTTTTACGCCGATGATATTGTTTTGGGCGGCGGAACCATCCGCAGCGGGGCATGGGAGGATTAAGGCGCATGAAGGAACAGTTTTGCCGCAGCGCGATGCTGCTGGGCGAGGAAGCGATAGAACGGCTGGCTAAAAAGCGGGTGGCGGTGTTCGGCATCGGCGGCGTCGGCTCTTTTTGCACCGAGGCGCTGGCGCGGGCGGGCGTTGGCACCCTGATGCTGTTTGATTCGGACGAGGTCGCCCTCTCAAACCTCAATCGGCAGATTATCGCGCTGCACAGCACGGTCGGCCGTCCCAAGGTCGAGGTGATGCGCGAGCGCATCCACGATATCAACCCCGATGCGACGGTGGAGGCCTATAAGGTGTTCTATACCGCCGAAAACGCCGATGAATTTGACTTCTCGCGCTGCGATTATATTGTGGACGCCATCGATACGGTGTCGGCCAAGCTCGAATTGATCGAGCGGGCGACGCGGCTGGGTGTGCCGGTTATCAGCAGCATGGGTACCGGCAACAAGCTCGATCCCTCACGTTTTACGCTTGCGGATATTTATCAGACCAGTGTCTGTCCGCTGGCGAAGGTGATGCGCTATGAGCTGCGCCGCAGGGGCGTTGGTTCGCTCAAGGTGTTGTATTCGACCGAGCCTCCCATAACGCCACAGGTCATTGAAGAGCCCGCGCAGGGTCGCCGCCAGACCCCCGGCAGCATCTCGTTTGTGCCGTCAGTTGCGGGCTTGACGATTGCGGGCGAGGTTATACGTGGATTATCCGCGGAAGAATAATGTGAAAAAGGGTGTAATATTGCAAGGATATTTTGCAGTATTGCACCCTTTGATTTTAATTTGTGACGGATTTGTTGCGCGATAAGATTGACATAGAGGAAAAATTTGATATGATGGAGACAGAAGCTAACCGTAATTTGTGCACAAAATTCAATTGCGAAGGGAGACTTTTGTTATGGTAAACAACAAGCGCCTGCTTGAGACCTTTCTGGAATATGTCCAGATCGATAGCGAGACGGGCAATGAGAAGGCATTTGCAGACCGCATGGTGCAGGAGCTCACAGCGCTGGGGGGTCTTGTAACCACCGACGAGGCTGGTGCGGCCATTGGATCAAACGGCTACAACGTCTATGCGACCTTTGAGGGCACGCTGCCCGGCGAACCGATTCTTTTTTCAGCACATATGGACACCGTCAAGCCCGGTATCGGCATTAAGCCGGTTGTGGCTGACGGCGTTGTGCGCAGCAGCGGCGACACGATTCTGGCCAGTGACGACAAGTCGGGCATCGTGGGGATTATTGAAGCGATTCGCGGCATCAAAGAGCAGGGTGTCCCCCACCGCACCTTTGAGGTGATCTTTACCATATGGGAAGAGGGCGGCCTGCATGGCGCAAAGCAGCTTGATTATTCGCGCATCAAATCTAAAAAGGGCGTCGCGCTTGATTCGAGCGGCAATGTCGGCAAGATTATTGCGCAGGCGCCGGGGCAGATTAAAATTTTTGCGGACGTTATCGGCAAAACCGCCCACGCGGGCATTGCGCCTGAGACCGGCATTTCGGCCATTCAGGTCGCCGCGCACGGCATCGCCAAAATGAAGCTGCTGCGCATCGACGAAGAGACGACGGCCAATATTGGCAGCATCACCGCACAGTTTGCCACCAACATTGTGCCCGACAAGGTCTCGATTATCGCCGAGACGAGAAGCCGCAACTACGAGAAGCTGCAAGCGCACGCCAAGCATATGGTCGATTGCCTGCAAAGCGCCTGCGACGAATTTGGGGCCAAGCTGGAGTGCCGCTGCGATACATCTTATGTCAGCTATAGCATTCCCCATGATCATGCGCTGATCAAAGAGCTGTCGGATGTTCTGACCGATATGGGCATAGAACCGGTTGTCGGCAGCACCGGCGGTGGCAGCGACGTGAATATTTTTAACCTCAACGGCATTGATTCGGTTGTGCTTGCGACGGGTATGTCCAAGGTGCATACCACCGACGAATATATAGAGGTTCGGCAGCTCGAGCTGACCGCAGAGATGATGTATCGCCTGATGACGATGGCCAAGTAATGCAGGCAATATTGCAATTCTAATATGTAATTCCTGCAAATTTCTAAAATCGAGACGAGATTTTGACAGCTATGATTAATTGACATAAAAAAGCTTATAAATTATATGCAAATTATATAAAGTGGTAAAGGCAGGATTATAACATAGATTAAATTATAGACAAAATATTTCTATCCTGTTATAATATCATTAATCGACCATAGATTTATATCGGATGCGGACGATATTCGGAGGTGTGTAAATGAAGGCAAGCAGTCTGAAAGCGTTAAATGCCATCGACCAGAAGGCTCAAACGCTATGCGCGGTAAGCGATGCTATTTGGGAAACACCTGAGACCGCGTTTTTAGAATTCGCTTCGGCCAAAGCGCTGATTGACGCTCTGAAGGATTTTGGATTTTCGGTTACTGAGAAGGTTGCGGGAATTGAGACCGCATTTTCTGCGCGTTACGGATCGGGAAAGCCGGTTATCGGCATTCTCGGCGAATTTGATGCGCTGTCCGGCTTAAGCCAGGCGGCGGGCTCGGCTGAAAAAATACCGCTTTTGCCCGGCGAGCCGGGCCATGGTTGCGGACACAATCTTTTGGGTGTCGGCGCGCTGGCGGCCGCGGTTGCCGTACGCGACTATCTTCAGGAGAATAACGGCTCCGGCACGGTCATTTATTATGGCTGCCCCGGCGAAGAGGGCGGCTCAGGCAAAGCGTTTATGGCTCGGGACGGCGTTTTTGATGAGCTTGATTGCGCGCTGACCTGGCACCCTTGGGATATCAACGCCGTGAGCAACGAGACCTCGTTGGCCAATTATCAAGTGGCTTACCGTTTTAAGGGTGTCAGCGCTCACGCGGCCGCAGCGCCGCATATGGGTCGCAGCGCGCTCGATGCCGTTGAGCTTATGAACGTCGGCGTGCAGTTTTTGCGCGAGCATATGATTGAAAAGGCGCGCATCCATTACGCCATTACCAACGCGGGCGGATTTTCGCCCAACGTGGTTCAGCCCGAGGCTGAGGTGCTTTATCTGATTCGCGCGCCTAAGAATTCGCAGGTTGAGGCGCTGTTTGAGCGGGTCAATAAAATCGCACAGGGTGCGGCGCTCATGACCGAGACGACGATGGAATGTGATTTTATCAAGGCGTGCTCCAACGTCATTGTCAATTCGGCGCTGCTTGAGGTCTTTCAGAAATCCTTTGAGGCGCTTGCGCCGCCTTCTTATACCGATGAAGAAATAGCATTCGCCCGGCAGATGATCAAGAGCTACGAAAACCCGGCGAATCCCTACGAGGCGGAGATGGAGCGCTACACCAAAGAGGCGCAAGCCTTTTTGCGCGGCGAGCTCGAGAAGCCCCTCTTTGATGTTATTGCGCCGCCTGCGGCCGTTGAAGGCTTTATGGGCGGGTCGACCGATGTGGGCGATGTCAGCTGGGTATGCCCCACCGCACAAATTTATGTCACCACCAAAGCGGCGCTGACGCCGGCGCATTCGTGGCAACAGGTTGCGCAGGGCAAGAGCAGCGTCGCACATAAGGGGATGCTTTACGCGGGCAAGGTCATTGCAGCGACGGCGATCAAGCTAATTGAAGAACCCGCGCTGATTGAAAAAGCCAAGGCGGAGCACAAGCTGCGGCTCGGCGGCGAAAGTTATCGCTGCGCAATTCCTAAACATGTCAAGCCCCGGGCTATAGCCCCTAAGAAATAGGTCGGACTCCAAATGGTTCCTGTGTCGCTCGCCGCGTGCTGCAATAACGCGAAGAGCGGCATAACATAATTATTTTGTAAGGAGGATCTTTCTATGAGCGCATCTACCCCTGCTGCCCAGAAAAAGAGCGCGGTTGACCGCTTTCTCGACGGTATTGAGAGAGTGTGTAACAAGCTTCCGCCGCCCGCCATTCTGTTCTTTTGGCTGTTCCTGATTGTCGCTGTTATCGGTGCTGCATTTACGTTTGCCGGTGTCAGCATGGTCAATCCTGCAACCAAGGAAGCGGTAACTTCCGCAAATCTCTTCTCGGCGACCGGCGTCAAATGGTTGCTTGACAACCTGGTCAAGAACTTTACCGGTTTTGCGCCGCTCGGTCTGGTTATTACCATGACGCTGGCAATCGGCATGTGCGAGGAGTCTGGTATGATTCTGGCTATGCTGCGCAACAGCCTGCGCAATGTGCCGGCTTCCATTGTTCCTTACGCCATTGCTTTTGTCGGTACTGTCGGCAACCTCGCTTCCGATACCGCGATGGTTATTATCCCCCCGATGGCTGCGATTATCTATTTGGGCGTACATAAGCATCCCGTTGTCGGCATGATTTGCGGCTATGCGGGCGCGCAGGCGGGCTTTAGCGCCAACCTGATGATCGCCGGTACCGATTCGCTGCTGCAGGGCCTGACCAACGAGGCAATCAAAGGCTTTATGCCCGATTCCACCTTTGTGGTAGACGTCACCTGTAACTGGTTCTTTATGTTTGCTTCGACCTTCCTTTGCGCTATTGTCATCGGCCTTACCTGCGAAAAGCTGGTCGAGCCCCGTTTTGGCAAATATGAGGGCGAGGGCGGCAAGCTTGAAGAGGTTTCTCCGCTTGAAAAGAAGGGCCTAAATGCCGCCGGCATTGCCGCGCTGCTTTATGTTGCCGTTATTCTTGCCGGCTATTTCTTTGGCCCGCTTGCAAAGGTTAACGAAGATGGCAGCAGAGAGCTTGTCGGCTCGCTGTTGCTCTCCGGCCTGATTCCGATTCTGTTCTTCTTCTTTAGCATCCCGGGTATTGTTTACGGCTATACGACCAAAAGCTTTAAGACTACTACCGACGTCAATAAGGCTATGGTTAAGCAAATGAGCGCCATGGGCGGCTATGTGACCTTCTGCTTCTTCTGCGGACAGTTTAACATGCTGTTTAACTGGACCAAGCTCGGCACCATGCTGGCGATTTCGGGCGCCGAATTCCTGCAGAATATAGGCTTTACCGGCGTGCCGATGTTTGTGTTCTTTATTCTGATCTGCGCTTTTGTTAACCTTTTTGTTTCTTCTGGCTCAGCTAAGTGGGCGATTTTTGCGCCGATCTTTGTTCCGATGTTCATGCTGCTCAACATTCACCCCGGCTTTACCCAGTTGATGTACCGTCTGGGCGATTCCCCCTCTAACGCCTTCACCCCCATGAGCCCTTATATCTGGATGGTTCTCAGCGTGGCGCAGGCTAAGTATAACAAGGATATCAAGATTGGTACGTTGGTTTCTAACTTGATCCCGATCGCTGTTATTTTACAGATTGTCTGGGTTGTGTTCTTCATCATCTGGTACCTTGTCGGATTGCCCATCGGACCTGGCGTAACGTTCCAGCTGCCCGCCGGTGTTCTTTAAGCAGTAAGCTTTAGTAAGCTAAAGCTGTGTGATTTAAAAGTCTTAGACGGCCCGGGCCCTGCGGCCGGGCCGTTTTACATTCAGGCAAAGGGGAGAACATGATGGGATATACGCTTTCGGCCCAAGCGTGGGATTATGTAAAGACCAATCATCAAGTGCTGGTTGATTTGACGCGTACCCTCTGCGGTATATGCGCGCCCTCTAATCATGAAGAAAAGCGTGCGGCATTTTGCAAGGACTGGTTTTTAAGCCTTGGCGCAAAGGATGTTTATATTGACGAGGCGCAAAACGTTATCTTGCCTTTAAACTGCGAGGGCAGCGACAATATCACCGTGTTTATGGCGCATATTGATACCGTCTTCCCCGACACCAAGCCGATGCCGATACGTGAGGAGGATGGCAAGCTGTTCTGCCCCGGCGTCGGCGACGACACCGTCAACGTAGCAATGCTGATGCTGTGCGCCAAATATGTTTTTGAAAAAAAACTGCTGCCCGCGCAGGGCATGCTGTTCGTCCTGAATAGCGGCGAAGAGGGACTTGGCAACCTTAAGGGCTGCCGCGCCTTGATGAAGGCCTATGAGGGCCGCGTCAAGGAAGTCTATTCCTTCGATGGCGGTTATGATATGGCCTGTAACGCTGCTGTCGGTTCGGTGCGTTATCGCGTCGAAGTTAAGACCGAGGGTGGGCATTCCTATGCGGATTTTGGCAACCGAAATGCCATTTTCTATCTTTCAGCACTGATTCAGACGCTTTATAATGCGCCGGTGCCGCGCACGGGCGCCCGAACCAGCTTTAATGTCGGCAAAATCTCGGGTGGAACCTCGGTGAACACGATTGCGCAGCAGGCTGAAATGATATTTGAATACCGCTCTGACCTGCGTGAGAATATGGAAGCGATGCAGCATATGTTTGATGCCGCTGTAGAGGCGACCAGAAGGATGGTTTTGGAGGTCAATGTCGAAATTCTCGGGCTGCGCCCCTGCATGGGCGACGTGGATCCATTCCGCCAAAAGCAGCTGGAGAACAAGCTTACCGCGCTGCTTTTACAATACTGCGACAGAACGCCGCAGTTCGCGCCTTCCTCTACCGATTGCAACATTCCGTTTTCGATGGGTATCCCCGCTATTTGCTTTGGCGGATATCTGGGGCATGGCGCCCATACCCGCGAGGAGTATATCGAACTTGAAAGCCTTAGAAAGGGCTTTCCGCTGCTGCTGGCCTGTGTGCTTAGCTGCATTTGAAAAATAGCGCTATCTAACAGCAGAGAGGACACACGCCTATGTTTTTTCAAGACTTTCAGGCATGGAAACTACACACATGGCAGGACTACGCCTATTTCTTTACAATGGCGTTCTCGTGCTTTGCCCTGTTCTATTTTATCAGCAAGGCGATTATAAAGCGGCGCAATGACGCCTCTGCACTAAAGCGCGTCAAGAGAAGGCTCAAGGTCAAGGAGGGCAAGGTCTATCACGACGCCACCTTCGACTTTAACGGTCGGCGGCTGCATTTTGATCACTTACTCGTCGATACGGTCGGTATTGTCGCGATGCGCACGATCGGCTGGGGCATTCGCGTCTACGGTTCGCCTGAGGATGCAACCTGGAAGGTTGAGGACAACAAGATAAAGGATGTGCGGATTGAAAACCCCATCCGCGCCTTGGAGCAATGCTTTGAACCAATGCGAAAAGGGCTGGCGCAGGGCGATATCTACGGCGTGGCGATAGAGCCGCTGGCGATCTTTGCCGATCCGTTTGCCCCGCCCGAGCTCTATTTGGGACGCGATTCTGGTTGCATTCCATTTGAGCAGCTCGGCTCTTGGCTTAAGCATCGAAAAATGCGGGCACAGGGAAAAACCGATAAGTTTAATGTCGCCGTGACAACGGCCTATCTGGATGCGGCGCTCGTTTTGCCGCAGGCCGAATAATGAGAAACGCCCTTTGCGGTCAAGAGCCGCAAAGGGCGTTTTTGCATCGCTGAATAACAACCATCGGCGCGTGCTGGCAGTACTCAAGCACAGGGTATTCTTTATGCTGAAGAATACCCTTGGACTGTCAAAAAGGCATAACTTTTTAAAAAAACTCAAGGTATTCTTCATCATGAAGAATACCTTGAGTTGACAAGATGTTGGGAAATGGCGGTGTAAACTGAAGCTATGCCCCTGTGGAAACGCCGTCAAATGGGATGATGGGCGCTCAATCTAACAGCATGCGGTCGTTATCGAGCTCTTTGGATGAGATCGTGCGAAAACGCTCAAGCAGGCCGTTAACCGTCATATTCTTGCGCTCTTCTCCGGCGATATCGAGAATAATTTTGCCCGAATCCATCATAATGGTGCGGCTGCCAAGCGCCAGTGAGGAACGCATGTTATGGGTAATCATGATGCAGGTAATGTGGTTTTCAGCCACAATGCTGCGCGTGAGTTGCAGCACCTTTTCGGCGGTGGCGGGGTCGAGCGCGGCGGTGTGCTCGTCGAGCAGCAGCAGCTTTGGCGTAATCAGCGTCGCCATCAAGAGCGTCAGCGCCTGCCGCTGGCCGCCCGACAGCAGCCCGACCGGCGAGGAGAGACGGTTTTCGAGCCCCAGATCCAGCGTGGCCAGCCGCTCGCGCAGGTAACGCCGATCCTTTGCGGTGAGGCCAAACGGCGAGGTGTGCGCAGCCGTGCGCATATAGGCCAGCGAGAGATTTTCTTCTATGGTCATGCTCGGCGCGGTACCCGCGAGCGGGTCTTGAAACAACCGCCCGATCGATTGCGCCCGGTGGTAATCCCTTTTAAAGGTGATGTCCTTACCATCGAGAAGAATGTGCCCCGAATCGATCAGAAACATGCCCGCAATTGCGTTCATCACCGTCGATTTACCCGCGCCGTTTGAACCGATGACGGTCAGGAAT
Organism: Candidatus Fimivivens sp.; assembly: GCA_031983305.1. Taxonomy (GTDB): domain Bacteria; phylum Bacillota; class Clostridia; order Oscillospirales; family Ruminococcaceae; genus Yanshouia. The sequence goes on from DALYYK010000005.1 coordinate 8,396, forward strand.
TCGCCTTTATTGAGGTGCAGGTTAAAGCGGTCGAGCGCCTTTTTTTCATTGACCGTTTTAGGGTTAAAGGTTTTGGTAACATTTTTAAGCGTCAACATTTTTCTGCGCCTCCTTTCTCAGACGGTAGAGTCGGTACTGATCCCGCACCGCCGGATAAGAAATCGCGACCATAACGATGACGGCGGATACGAGCTTTAGATCGGACGTTGAAACCGACGCCGAAAGCGCCATTGCGATGATAATGCGGTAGATAACCGCCCCCACGACCGCCGCCGAGATCGCGCGTGCGACCGAGGGGCTGCGAAACAGCATGTCGCAGAGCACCTCGCCAATGATCAGCGACGCGAGGCCGATGACGACCATGCCGGTGCCCAGTGTAATCTCAGAAAACATCTGGTACTGTGCAAGCAGACCGCCCGAGAGCGAAACCAGCGCGTTGGCAACGCATAAGCCGATCGTTGTGGTAAAGGCAGGGTTTATCGACGAGGCGCTAACCATCGTACGGTTGTCGCCGGTGGCGCGAATCGAGAGGCCGAGGCGAGTGCGCAAAAAGAGGATCAGGACCGCTGCGGTCAATACGGCGAAAAGCAGCGAGAGCATCAACTTGGAATAGGCCTTGAGCGCCGCGGGCAGCAGCTTCGAAAAAAGCGTAAAAATCGTCTCTTCGCGCAGCAGCGGTAAGTTAGAACGGTTGCCCATCACACGCAGGTTGATGGAATAAAGCGCCGTCATCGTGATAATACCGGCCAAGATCGGCTGAACCCTGAGCTTGGTTTGCAGCGTGGCGGTGACCAGACCCGCCAGCGAGCCCGCAAAAACTGCAAAAATCAGGCCAATTACCGGGTGGCCCAGCAAGGTCAGCGCCGCCGCTGCCGCCGCCCCCAGCGTAAAGGAACCGTCCACCGTAAGATCGGCGATATTGAGTGTCCGATAAGAAATATAGAGGGCAAGCGCCACGAGGCTATAAATAAAGCCCTGTTCGGCGGCGCCGCGCAATAAAACTATGCTCATTCCCAAAACCTCCGCTGATTGCCGCGGCCACGCATGGCGCGACTGCGGCACATTGTGACCCTGTTAATATAATCGTATTATTTAATATATTTTGAAACGTCAACGCCCAGCGCGGCCGCCGTATCTTTGTTTGCGACGGTGCTATACTGTGTCAGAACCTGCACCGGCACGTCGGCGACGGCCTTGCCGGAGAGGACTTGCGCCGCCATCTGTGCGGTCTGCACGCCCAGCTGGGTGTAGTTGACACCCACGGTGGCTAAGCCGCCGTCGTTGACCATCGAATCGGCCGCGACGTAGACCGGCAGCTTGGCTTCAATTGCAATCTGCGCGAGGTTGGGCATGGCGTAAGCGACGGTGTTGTCAATCGGGCAGAAGATGGCGTCGACCTTGCCGATTAGCGACTGCGCGGCGGAAGTGACCTCGCCTGAGTTGACCACGCTGGTCTCAATGTATTTCACGCCCTTGGCGTCAAGCGCTTTTTTAGCGTCGGCAATGACCGAAACCGAGTTGGATTCGCCCTGATTGTAAAGGAAGCCATAGGTCTTGATGCCGGGGGTCAGCTCGTCGGCAAGCGCGAAGATTTGCTCGGTGGGAATGGCGTCGGAGGTGCCGGTGCAGTTGCGGTCGGGCGCTTCGAGGCTGCCGACCAGACCGGCACTCACCGGGTCGGTAACGGCCGAAAAGATGATCGGAATATCGGTGGTGGCGGCTGCGGCGGCCTGTGCCGCCGGGGTGGCGATCGCAATAATCAGGTCGACGCCGTCGCCGACAAATTTCTGCGCGATGGAGTTGAGCGTGCCCATGTCGCCCTGACCGTTCTGATAGTCGATAACGGCCTTGGTGGTATCAAAGCCCTCGGCGGCCAATTGGGTCAGAACCGCTTCGCGGATCTCGTCGAGCGAGGGGTGCTCCATCATCTGCACGAGGCCGATCTTAATCTTCTGGACATCGGGCGCGGCGGAAGAAGCGTCGCCGGCCGAAGGGGCCGCCGAAGAAGGCGCGGCGGACGGGCTGCCACAGGCAGTCAGCAGGGTCAGTGTGGCGACCAAAAGGATGACTAATAACTTTTTCATCTGTAATCTCTCTCTTTCATACATTAAATAGGTCAGGTTTAAATGGTTAAGGTAAAAATTTAAGCGCATCGCCATCGTGTAAACCGAAAAAGCTGCTGCATCAAAAGTCCACTCCTTATGTGGCTATGTTACTCAAGGGGCGTTAGGCTTTGCAAAAATAACGGTTTGGGATCTGAATGTTTTTAAACGCAATTCAGGCTGTCTTTTGGTATAAAACTGAAATAAAAAACAAAAAACCTGTCCTTGAAACAATAGTATTGTTTCAAGGACAGGAAAGAATCATTCCTGCGGTGCCACCTTGATTGCCGCGTTTTAAACTTAAATCGCGACCGCTTTATACGGGATGCGAACACATCCCCTGCCCTTTAACGCCGGCGTATGCGTCGCAACATACTCAGGCTTTCGCCCTTTCCGCGCGCCCTCTGCGGTCCATCCATACCGACTCGTGTTGCTGTCGGGGTCTCAGCACTCCCCGGCTCTCTGTGAGCGCGTCATCGGTTTACTCTCCGCATCAACGGTTTCTTGTATTAAAGCACAGACAAACGGTGCTGTCAAGCCCCTTTGCTAAAAATAAGCGAAGGGATGCTATATCCTATGCGCCGTGCAGGAAGGATGACACCAAAATAAGGTCGTTGATCTTGTCGGGCTTATTTGCCGCTCTTGAGGCGCTTCATGCGCAGATCATGCGAGAGCTCGCGCTTTCTGATGCGCAGGCTCTTGGGCGTAACCTCAAGCAGCTCGTCGTCGGCGATAAATTCGATGCAAGCCTCAAGCGAAAGCCTTCTCGGCGGGGTCAGACGCAGCGCGTCGTCCGAGCCGGAGGCACGCATGTTCGAAACGTGCTTGCGCTTGCAAACGTTGACGACCATATCCTCAAGCTTGGGGGAAGCGCCGACGACCATACCGGCATAGACCGGAGTGCCGGGCTCGATAAACAGATCGCCGCGCTCCTGCGCGTTATAAAGACCGTAGGTGACGGCTTCGCCCGTCTCGTGCGCGATCAACGAGCCGCTCTGGCGGCTGACAATTTCGCCACGGAAGACGTCGTAGCCGTGAAACAGCGTCGCGATAATGCCCTCACCGCGCGTGTCGGTCAAGAACTCACTGCGGTAGCCGAACAGGCCGCGCGAGGGAATCAAAAATTCCAGCTTCATGCGTTCGCCGACGGGGTTCATGCTGATGAGGTCGGCCTTTCTGGCGCCGAGTTTTTCCATCACGCTGCCCACCGCGCCCGAGGGGACGTCGATGATCGCGGTTTCGAACGGCTCCATCAGGACGCCGTTATCTTCATACATCAAGGCGCGGGGCGCGCCGACCGCAAACTCAAAGCCCTCGCGGCGCATCGTCTCAATCAAAACCGAGAGATGCATCTCGCCGCGGCCCAAAACGCGGAAGCTGTCGGTCGTGGCGCCCTCTTCGACGCGCAGCGAGACATCCTTTAAAAGCTCGCGGAACAGGCGGTCACGCAGTTGGCGCGAGGTGACAAACTTGCCATCCTTACCTGCGAACGGGCTGTCATTGACCGAGAAGGTCATCTCAACGGTCGGCTCGGAGATTTTGGTAAATTCGATCGCCTCTATCTTTTCGGGTGCGCAGAGCGTGTTGCCGATCGTAATATCCTCAATGCCTGAGAACATGACAATGTCGCCAGCCTTTGCGGACTGAACCGGCGTTCTGCCGATGCCCTCGAACTGATAGATGGCGGTAATTTTGCCGCGCAGATTTACAGACTCATCGTGGAAATCACAAACCGCGACCGACTGATTGACTTTTATCTCGCCGCGCTCGATGCGTCCGACGGCGGTTCGGCCGACAAACTCATTGTAATCGACGGTCGAGACCAGCACCGACAGCGGGCCTTCGGGATCGAGGTCGGGACAAGGGATATATCCGAGAATCGTCTCGAACAGCGCGGTCAGATCGCTTCCCTGCTGGTCGGGCGAATAGGACGAGGTGCCAGCGCGGCCCGAGCAGAATACCATCGGGGTGTCGAGCTGCTCGTTTGAAGCGCCGAGGTCGAGCATGAGCTCCAGCACCTCGTCGATGACCTCGTGAATGCGCGCGTCGGGCTTATCAACCTTGTTGACGACCGGGATGACGGCCAGACCCAGTTCCAGCGCCTTTGAGAGCACAAAGCGGGTCTGCGGCATCGGCCCTTCGGCCGAGTCCACAAGCAACAGCACGCCCGAAACCATGCCGAGCACGCGCTCGACCTCACCGCCAAAGTCGGCGTGTCCAGGCGTGTCGACAATATTAATTTTGGTGCCGTTATAATTGACCGAGGCATTCTTTGCAAGAATCGTAATGCCGCGCTCGCGCTCAATGGCGCCCGAGTCCATGACGCATTCCTCGACCTGCTGATTCTCGCGGAAGGTACCGCCCTGCGCGAGCATGCCGTCGACCAGCGTGGTTTTGCCATGGTCAACGTGCGCGATAATAGCAATATTGCGTAAATCTGTTCTCTTCAAAATGATTCACCTATTTTCCGTGCCGACACAGGGCACAACATTAATGATAATTTGTTTTTAACCTTAAAATTATACAGCTTATTGTGCCGTCACGTCAAGGAAAATGTTATAAAATGTAATAATGTGGACGAATACCGCGGTTATGGGCCCCAATTGCGTTATAGATTGAGCACTTTCAAATTGCAGCGGGAGGGGAGCGGAGATTTATGTCTTACAAGCGGGAACGTGATAAGGTATAAAATAGACTGTTTGGCTGTAATCCTTGATTTTTGCCAACCCCCATTGGGGCGTGAAGGTGCTTTGCCAAACAGCGCTTATTAAACGGAAAACGGCCGTGGGACAGATAATGATCCCACGGCCGTTTGGATTATAAATATAGGATGTGCGTTTGAACGGTACTATTGCGCATCAAAGGCGGCGGGCCGCAATTAAGCGGCAAGCCGTGGCCTTTTGTTCCTCTATTCGCGCCCCGATAAAATCATGGCGGCAACGCAGCTGAGCACAAAGCACGCGCACCCCGCGCACACCATGACAATGCCCAGCACCGAGCGCCACAGTACTTTTGACGAATCAACCTTTTCAGAAATCATTTGCGTTGCCGACCCCTTTCATATTTATCAGCCCAGTCGGGTTTCAAGCGCGGCGAGCTGACGCTTCATCTCTTCGGGCAGCTTGTCGCCAAACTTGGCGTAAAATTCCCTGACCGAGGCGGCGTCTTCGCGCCAGAGCGCAGGGTCTACATCCAGCAGCGACGCGATCGTCTCGTCCGAGAGATCAAGCCCCTCGATGTTGATATCCTCAGCGGTGGGCATGTAGCCGATCGCCGATTTTTCGGCGCGGGCGGTGCCGTCGGCGCGGCCGAGAATCCACATGATCACGCGCATGTTGTCGCCAAAGCCCGGCCAGATGAAGTTGCCCTCATTGTCCATTTTAAACCAGTTAACGTTGAAGATTTTCGGCGCTTTATCGCCCATCTTCTTGCCCATCTCAAGCCAATGCTGCCAGTAGTCGCCCATGTTATAGCCGCAGAAGGGCAGCATCGCCATCGGATCGCGGCGAACAACGCCCACGGCACCGGCTGCCGCTGCGGTGGTCTCGGACGCCATGATCGAGCCGACGAACACGCCGTGGTTCCAGTCGAATGCTTCGTAGACCAGCGGCGCGGTCTTGGCGCGACGACCGCCAAAGATAATGGCGTCGATCGGCACGCCCTGCGGGGAGTTAAATTCGGGCGAGATAACCGGGCAGTTCTCGGCCGGCGCGGTAAAACGGGAGTTCGGATGCGCCGCTTTGATGCCGCTGTCGGCATCCCAAGGGTTGCCCTTCCAGTCCAGCGCGTTCTTGGGCGGGTTCTTATCGAGCCCTTCCCACCAGACGGTGTTGTCGTCAAGGTTTTGGGCCACATTGGTGAAAATAGTGTTGCGCTTGGTAGTCTCAAGCGCGTTGAAGTTCGACTTGGCGTTGGTACCGGGCGCGACGCCGAAAAAGCCCTTCTCAGCGTTGATGGCATAAAGGCGCCCATCCTCACCGATGCGCATCCAGGCGATGTCGTCACCGACACACCAGGCCTTGTAGCCCTTCTTCTTATAAATCTCGGGCGGAATCAGCATGGCGAGGTTCGTCTTGCCGCAGGCCGACGGGAAAGCGGCCGCGACATAACGCACATTGCCTTGGGGGTCTTCTATGCCGAGAATCATCATATGCTCGGCCAGCCAGCCCTCGGTTTTGGCCTGATAGGACGCGATACGCAGTGCGAAGCACTTTTTACCCATCAGCGCGTTGCCGCCGTAGCCGGAATTAATTGACCAGATGGCGTTATCTTCGGGGAAATGGCATATGTAACGGTTTGCGGGGTCGAGCTCGGCCTTGGAGTGCAGGCAGCGAACCCAGTCGTTGGAGTCGCCCAGCTCGTCAAGCGCGCACTGACCCGCGCGGGTCATAATGAGCATCGAGAGGGTGACGTAGATCGAGTCGGTTACTTCGACGCCGACCTTGGCGCTCGGGGAGCCGAGCGGACCCATCACGAAGGGAATGACATACATGGTGCGGCCTTTCATGCAGCCGTCATAAAGCTTTGTGAGCGTCGGATAGGCGACTTTAGGATCCAGCCAGTTGTTGGTGGGGCCGGCATCCGCCTCGTTGCGGGAACAAATAAAGGTTCTATCTTCCACACGGGCAACATCATTGGGGTCGGAACGGTGCAGCACACACCCCGGCAGCTTATCCTGATTTAAAGCAATGAGCTCACCTGTGCCAAGCGCCTCTTGACGGAGGGCGTCGGCCTGAGCCTCACTTCCATCCACCCAAAGCACCTTTTCCGGCTTGCATAGGGCCACTGCCTCGTCAACCCAAGCAAGCACCGTTTTGTTGGTCGTCATAATACCATATCCTCCCTAAAAAATGATGAGTCTAAACAGTAATGATATCATTATACACCTATTGGCGATAATTGCAATCCATTTCCATGTTAATTTTCATATATAAAATTCAAAAATTCTAGAGAAGACGCACAAAAGCTAAACCGTAAAGTATTCTGGGGCGCCGTTTTCGACCGAAAGCGTCGCGATCGCGTTGAGTGCAGCGCTTGCAACATGGCCCGCGCGGTACTCAAAATAAGCTTGGGCGCCGATCATGGCGGCGTTGTCACCGGTGAGGGAAAGCGGCGGCATATAAAGCTTTAGGCCGCGATTTGCGGCTAGGTTGATCAGCTGGGCGCGCAGCCGGGTGTTGGCCGAAACGCCGCCCGCCACCGAGATGCTTTTAGCGCCTGTTTGCTCGGCGGCGAGAAACAAGCGGGTGCACAGCGCGTCGCAAATCGTTTTTTCAAAGCTGGCGCACAGCGAGGGGACATCGAGCGTCTCGTTTTTTTGCTGCGCGTTGTGCAAAAGGTTTACTACGGCGGTTTTGACGCCTGAAAAGCTCATGTCCAACGGTGCACCCTCGACATGCGGTTTTGGAAAACGATATTTATTCTCATCCCCAAATCTGGCCTGCGCGTCGAGCGCGACGCCGCCGGGATAGCCCAGCCCCATTGAGCGGGCGGCCTTATCAAACGCCTCGCCCGCCGCGTCGTCGCGCGAGCGGCCCAGCACCTTTAAATCGGTGTAGCCACGCACGTCGATAATCAGGCTGTGCCCGCCCGAGACGACCAGACAAAGGAAGGGCGGCTCCAATTCAGGCGCGACGATGTAGTTTGCGGCGATATGTCCCCGGATATGATGCACCGGAATCAGCGGCTTGCCCGCGGAAAACGCGAGGCCCTTGGCGAAATTGACGCCGACCAGCAGCGCGCCGATGAGCCCCGGTCCGGCGGTCACGGCAATGGCATCGACGGTGCGCACCGACAGCCCCGCCTGCGAGAGCGCCTCGGAGACAACGGCATCGATATTTTCAATGTGGCGGCGGGAGGCGATCTCCGGCACGACGCCGCCATAGAGGCGGTGCTCGGCGATCTGCGTATGGACAATCGACGACAAGACCTTGCGGCCGTCTTCGACAACGGCGGCGGCCGTCTCGTCGCAGGAGGATTCGATTGCGAGAATTTTCATGGGGGTCAAAGGCTCCTTAGTTTTTTGGGTTTGCAGCCCGCGCGTCGGCGCGAATGCTAATGGTCCAGCGTGTGGCGCATGAGCACGGCATCCTCACGCGGAAAGTCGTAAAAATTGGGGCGGATGCCAATTGGGTTAAACCCCTGCTTTTGATAAAGTGAGACGGCTGCGGCATTCGAAATGCGCACCTCGAGCATCAGCCAGTCAAGCGCCAGCCGCACCGACTCGGCCAAGAGGGCGCGAACCAGCGCCTCGCCCACACCGTTGCGGCGCGCGTGCGGCTGCACCGCGATATTGGTGATGCTGCCCTCGCCGCAAATATGCGTCAGACCGGCCCAGCCGATGACCGCGCCGTTGTCATCGAGCGCGGCAAACAGGGCCGCGTTCTCCTTCTCGAGCTCGGCGGTCAGGCTCTGCGCGCTCCACGGCTCGGCAAAGCAGGCCTTTTCTACCTCGACAATCTCTGGAATATGCTCAGATTTTACCGGCTGCACTTTAAATTTCATGATCTTATTTGGCCTCCAACCAATTCTCGCCGATGCTCGCCTTGGCCACCATAGCCACCTTGAGCGATACGGCGTTTTGCATCTCCTCCGTCAGAATAGCTGCGACGCGCGCGGCCTCGTCGGCGGGCGCTTCGACTATCAGTTCGTCGTGCACCTGCAAAATCAGGCGGGCGCGTAATTGCTCTTTTTTAAGCCGCGCAAATACCTTGACCATCGCCAGCTTGATGATGTCGGCGGCAGTGCCCTGAATCGGGGTGTTCATCGCCACGCGCTCGCCAAACGCTTTGGTAATGCGGTTGGTCGCGGCAAGCTCGGGCAGCGGGCGGCGGCGGCCAAACAACGTTTTGACATAGCCGTGTTCCTTGCCGAAGGCGATGGTCTCGTGCATATAAGCCTGTACGCCTTTATAGGTGTTCAGATAGCTTTTGATATAGCGGTCGGCCTCGGACACCGAAACGCTGATATCCTGCGAGAGCGAGAATGCCCCGATGCCGTAAACAATGCCGAAATTGACGGCCTTGGCACTCGAGCGCATCTGCGGCGTGACGAACGCCTCAGGCATGTCGAACACCTGTGCGGCGGTTTTGGTGTGGATGTCTTCGTTATGTTTAAAAGCGTCGATCATGGCGTCGTCGTTGGCGATGTGCGCCAGCACCCGCAGCTCAATCTGCGAATAGTCGGCGTCGACGAGCAGACAGCCCTTATCAGCGACGAAAAACCGACGCAGGCGACTGCCGCGCTCGGTGCGCACCGGGATGTTCTGCAAGTTCGGCTCGGTCGAGCTGATGCGCCCCGTGCGGGTCTCGGTCTGCCGAAAGATGGAGCGCACGCGCCCGTCGTCATCGAGCTGGGCCAGCAGCCCCTCGACGTAGGTCGACTTCAACTTGGCGAGCTTTCGGTAGGACAGCACATCCTCGACGATGGGGTGCTTGGCCCTCAATGAGTCGAGCGTGTCGGCGTCGGTGGAATAGCCGCTTTTAGTCTTGCGCTTGGCGGGCAGGCCTAAACGCTCAAACAGAATCTCGCCTAACTGCTTGGGGGAATTGATGTTAAATTCGCCGCCTGCAAGAAAATAGATGCGCTGGGTCAGCTCGGCGATATCGGTGTCAAGATCGCCGCCAAAGGCACGCAGGCCGTCGGCGTCGAGCGCGAAGCCGAGCGTCTCCATCGAGGCGAGCACCCGGGCGAGCGGCTGTTCAATTTCGACAAGCAGCATCTCCATCTCTTTGTCGTGAATCTCGGCGTGAAGCTGCTCGCACAGGGCGGGCAACACCTGCATCTCTTCGGTGAGCGTGGCTAGCGGCTCGGCGAGGGCTTCCGGCAGCGAAAAGTTTTGACGGACCAGCGTGCGCCCGCTGCACAGTGTGGCGATCGTGTAACCGCTGGCCAGCGGCGAAAGCAGATAACCGGCCAGAATCGGGTCGAATTTGACATCACCGCCCTCAAGGCCGTTGAGATAAAGGTAGCGATACCAGTCTTTGGAATTTGGCAGCGTCAGCGCGGCGGCGCTTTTAGAAAGCTCAGCCAACAACGCTTCCAGCGCTTCGCAGCCGGTGTCAAGCAATGCGAGGCTGCTGCCAAGTATCGCCGCCGCGACGGGCTGGTTGTCGGCGAAGCTGAGGCTGGCAATAAGTTTATCTTCAGCCAGCAGTGCGCGGACCTTGTCCATGTCGTTGATCGAAACGGCGATGGCGGCGGTTTTGGTCTGCTCGAGCGTAGTGTCAGACGCCGATAAGTCGGCGGAGGGCGGCGAAAGCTTTAAGCGGGTGATGATCGAGCGCAGCTCCAGCCGGTCGAGCAACTGATAAAGCTTGTCAGCTTGCTGCGGCTCGGGCATCAGCGCGTTGAGCGTTGTGCCAAGCGGCACGGCGCAGTCAATTTCGGCTAGCACGCGGCTTTGATAGGCGCTCTCTTTGCCATCGGTCAGCTTTTGCCGCACGCCGTTTTTAATAGAGGCGTCGTCGAGGTGTTCATAGACGCCGTCGAGCGAGCCGAACGAAGCGATCAGTGTCAGTGCGGTCTTCTCCCCTATTCCGGGCACGCCGGGGATATTGTCTGACGTGTCGCCCATCAGCGCTTTAACGTCGATCATCTGCTGGGGCGAAACGCCGTATTTTTCGCGTACGGCGGCCTCGTCAATGACCTCGGCCCCCGACTGGCCGCCGCGTGTGAAGGCCAGCCGCACCGTTACGCCCTCGCCGATAAGCTGAAAGCTGTCGCGGTCGCCGGTGGCGATGATGCACTCGTCGCCGGCGCTGCGGCAGGTGGCGGCGAGGGTGCCGAGAAGGTCGTCGGCCTCAAACCCCTCGACCGAGAGAATTGGATAGCCCAGAAGTCTAAGCAGCTCTTTGAGTGGTTCAAGCTGCTGCGCCAGCTCCTCGGGCATACCCTTGCGCTGGGCCTTGTAGCCGTCGAACAGCTTGTGGCGAAAAGTCGGGCCTTTAAGGTCAAATGCGAAGACGACGGCGTCAGGGTTGACCTCGTCGCAAATTTTAAACAGAATATTTAAAAAGCCGTAGATGCCGTTAGTGAACAGTCCCTCGCGCGTGGTGAGCGGGCGCACGCCGTAATAGGCGCGGTTGAGGATGCTGTTGGAATCGACTGCGAGGAGTTTCATGGTGGTCTCCCTTCAAGATATGCTGGGGCCAAAGTGCCGGACGCTAAACTGATATGATACCGCTTGGGGGTTATTATACCATGAGCGTAAGCGAGTGGTATAATGGGCCATCGCTGTAGGCGGGTTATTAAAATCAAGCGTATAATGGTCGACTTACGGCTATTATATCATGAGTGCAAGCGAAGGATATAATTTGCGCCCTACGCGGTTGCCGCGTTAAGCGTCGAGCCATTGCGCATTCTATCGGTATAATAGCTGTCTTGCGGCTATTATACCACAAAAAAGTGTCGATGCACAAAAAATATCAGCATTAATAAAGGAAAATCGGTTGATGTGGCGCGGGTGTTTTGCTAAAATAAGAAGACTTAACGGAAAGGTAGCTTTAAATGAAAATTTCTCAAATTAAAATACACGGTTTCGCCGCGCTGGCGCCGATGGCAGGTGTGGCCGACCGCGCGGTGCGCGCCATCTGCCGTGCGCATGGCGCGTGCTATACCGTGGGCGAGATGACCAGCGCCAAGGGGATACAAATGGGCAGCAAAAAGAGCGCCGAGCTGCTTGAGGTGGATGACGCCTACCCCTTTGCGGTGCAGCTTTTTGGCGCGGATCCCGATTGCATACGCGAGGCGGCCCAGGCCGCAGCCGAGCGAAAGCCCGATCTCATCGATCTGAACATGGGTTGTCCCGCGCCGAAGATTACCGGCGGCGGGGCGGGCAGCGCATTGCTCAAAAATTTGCCGCTGGCAGAAGAAATTGCCCGCGCGGCTGTTTTAGGCGCGGGCAATATTCCGGTGACGGCTAAAATACGCCGTGGGTACGATGCGGGCGACGATGTCGCGGTCGAGGCGGCCAAGCGGCTCGAGCAGGCCGGTGTTGCGGCCATTACGGTGCATGGACGTACCCGCGCCCAGATGTATGCCCCGCCGGTCGACTTGACGTGCATCGCCGCGGTTAAGGCGGCGGTTTCGGTACCGGTGATCGGCAACGGCGACATTTTTACGCCCCAGGACGCCAAGCGGATGTTTGAATATACCGGCTGTGATCTTGTCATGATTGGACGGGGGGCGTTGGGTAACCCGTGGCTTTTTGAGCAGATCAATGCGCTGATGTGCAATGAGGCGGCGCCCGAGCCGCCCACGCTTGATGTGCGGCTGGCGGTCATGCGACAGGAGCTGGCGCTGTTGATTGCCGACAAGGGTGAAGCAATCGGATTCAGAGAGGCCAGAAAGCATGTGGCGTGGTATATGACCGGGCTGCGGGGCGCGGCCCAGCTGCGGCGCATGTGCGGCGAGATCAGCGGATGGGACAGCATTGACGCCATCTGCGAGACGGCGTGGCAGTTGAGCGTCGAGTGATAAGGGGATAAAAGCGGCGTGGCTGAACGGCAAGACCGTGGCCGGTACCCGCCGACATCGGAAGGCCAAAGCAGAGCGAAAAACCCGCTGTAGATGTAATATTTAAGCTCAAATAAGCGCCTTGATTCGGGTGCAGACCGCCTCAGCCTGCTGGCAGGTCATCAGGCTTGAGAGCGGCAGCGTCAGTTCGCGCGCAAACAGCGCCATTGCGTTGGGGAAGTCCTCGACCCGCCAGCCCAGCCGCTTATAAGCCGACAGTATCGGCAGCGGTGGAAAATGCAGATTGCAGCAGATACCCTCCTCGCGCAGCGCGTTGAGCAGGGTGTCGCGCCGGTCGGTCTGCTGCTCGGGCAGCAGCGCCGCATAGAGGTGGTAAGACGAATGCTCGCCGTGGCGCAGCGCCGACCAACCGTCGGGCAGCTGGCTGTCATAGGTTTTGCACACCGCCTTGCGGCGGGCCAGAATACCGGCGTAGCGCCCCAGCTGCGATAGGCCGATGGCGGACTGTAAATCTGAAAGGTTGGCCTTGTGCCCAAAATCGAGAATATCATAGGTGGTGGCGCCGTGGTTTCGCTGCCACGCGCTTTTGCTTTGCCCGTGCAGAATGCTTCGGCTCAGCGCGCTGTAGATGGCGGCACTGTCGGCGTTCGGGAATTTCCAGAGCAGCGCGCCGCCCTCGGCGGTGGTCAGGTTTTTGGTGGCATGGAATGAAAAGACGCTGAAATCGGCCAGCGCGCCGCTGTTGCCCGCCGGGCAGGAGGAGCCCAGCGAATGCGCGGCGTCGGCGATGACGGCGGGCCGCCCAAGCGGCACAACGCCGCCCGAAAACGGACGGCAGACCGCCGCGCACGCCTCTTTGATGGCCGCATAGTCACACAGCGTACCGCCGATATCCACCGGGATGACCGCGGCGGTGCGCGGGGTCAGATGGCGGGCGACCGTCTCGGCTGAGAGCAGAAAGCTACCGGGTGGGCAATCGACCAGAACCGGCGTCGCGCCGACGTGGACGACCGCGGCCGCCGTGGCCGAAAAGGTGTAAACCGGCACGATGACCTCATCCCCCGGTCCGACGCCGCATAGCCGCAGCGCGGCCTCAAGCCCCGTTGTCGCGCTTGAGACGCAGACGGCACCGTCCGCGCCGGTATAGGCAGTCAGCGCCTGTTCAAATTGCGCGGTGACAGCGCCGGTGGTCAGCCAGCCCGAGCGCAGGACGGCGAGCACGGCGTCACATTCGCTTTGTGTAATATCCGGTGCGGTAAAGGGTATGTTTGGCATGGTACGGCCTCCTCTTTTAAAAATCGTGGCTTCCAATGCTATGCGGTTCTAAACCAAGAAGATGCGCAAAGACCGCATAAAATTAAAATTTTTGGTCAAGCATTTTAAAACCTGAAAACCTGTGCGGCAGGGGCGCGCGCCGACGTAAATTTGTGTGCCGGTGCACGTCCCGTTATACTTTATATGCGTTCGCCGGTTGCTAAATGCCCAAATGGCGCGCATGTGCGGCGGCGGCCATAACATAAATTGGACAAAACGCA
>DALYYK010000006.1:0-22121 GCA_031983305.1 Candidatus Fimivivens sp.
TTAGGAGGACTGTAACATGGAAAAAAGAAATTGCCCAAGACGCTATCATATTTGGAGCGACGAGGAATATGAAGCCCTCGCGTTGGAATTTCGGCAGGGCTGGACGATCAGCGAGATGATGAAGCACCACAGGCGAAACCTCGGCGGCATTTCCGCCGCGCTGGTTCGCTTGGAGCTGGTGCATTCACGCAAGGAATGCCGCGACCGTTTTGAGGCGGGCCTATAACCCTGCCAAAGCCGCAATTGACCGCAGGAAGCTTACAAAAAAGCTTCCTGCGGTCATATTTATTGCCCTAGTGTTGCCTGCGATAGCTGCCGGTTCATCATCGCCATAGCATAGGCGGTCACCGACCGGCGGGGGATTTTCCACACGCGACCGATCCTAAAGGCCTCAATCTGCCCGGTAGCCAGCAGCTCATACGCCGTATTCTTGCCGATATACAACAGCGTCATCAGTTCCTCAACGGTCATGATCTCCAGATTCTCGTTTAGCATTAAACTCAGCCCCTTCAATCCTTATTATCCCTATGTTCGTTAAATAAGAAAAAATAAATATACATTCTTGTCCTGTACGTTGGGGTGTTATGTCGAATAACAGCCCGTTAAACCTGACGGAACGTAGGAACATAATGAAAGGATTTGCTTTATGGAAGAGAAATTTGTCTGCGATGCCTGCTTGGAGGAATTCGATATCAGCGAGCAATACGATTTGGGAGAAGGTGCCTATTGTCCCGATTGCATCGATGAGGTATCGGTTATCTGCACGCACTGCGGGGAACGTATTCCCACCGATGCGAATGAGGGAACCGCCGAAACGCCTCTTTGCGCGTCCTGTGTCAGCGACCACTATTGCTTCTGCATAGGCTGTGGCCAGATGCTCCAAAACGAGGATGCCCATTATCTCGATGACGACGAGGACGATCCCTATTGCAGTGCGTGCCATGATGTGCAGCAGCACCGCGCCGCGATCCATCCCTACGGCTACAAACCCTCGCCGATTTTCTACGGCGAAGGCAACCGCTATTTCGGCATCGAGCTGGAAATCGACGACGCGGGCAAGGACCGCTTCAATGCCCGAAGCCTGTTAAACGTCGCAAACGCCGAGCGCCCGCACATTTACATCAAGTCGGACAGCAGTCTGGATGAGGGCATGGAGATCGTCACCCACCCGATGAGCATGGACTATCACCGGCACCAAATGCCGTGGGAAGGCATTCTTGCCTGCGCCCGAGACATGGGCTACCGGAGCCACGATACCAATACCTGCGGCCTGCATATCCACGTCAGCCGCCGCTGCTTCGGAAAGACGTTGGAGGAGCAGGATCGCCATATCGCCCGCGTGCTTTATTTTGTGGAACACCACTGGCTGGAACTGCTCAAATTCTCCCGCCGCACCGAGGCGCAAATCAAGCGCTGGGCCAGCCGGTATGGCTACAAAAACACGCCGCAGGAGATCCTCAATACCGCTAAATCCGGCTGCGTCGGACGCTATGCCTGCGTCAACATCCAAAATTACGATACCATTGAATTTCGGATGTTTCGCGGCACGCTTAAAATCAATACGCTAATCGCCACATTGCAGCTCGTCAACGAGATCTGCAATGTGGCGATTGATTTTTCCGAAACGGAGTTAAGCCGTCTCTCATGGTTCAACTTTGTCGAGCGTATCCAGCATCCTGAACTGATTGCCTACCTTCGGCAGCGCCGGCTCTATCTCAACGATCCCGTGGCATGCGAAGAAGATTTATGAAGGGGAAGGCAGGCACAAAAATCACTGCTGGTTGATATCGCAACAATGTTACTCGAAAGTCTCTTGAATAATCTTTAAAAAAGAAGGGGTATTTCATGTGTTCGCTGTTTGGAATCATTGACTATAAGGAAGCGCTAAGCCAAAAATGGCGCAACAAGGCCGTCGTGGTGCTCTCAAGGGAATCGCAAAAAAGGGGCGCCGATGCAACCGGAATCGCGTATATTTTTAACCATCGCATGCGCATTTTCAAGCGACCATGGCCCGCTCGAAGGATGCATTTTTGCATTCCGGAGGGCGTTCCGGTCATCATGGGCCATACGCGGCTGACCACGCAGGGCAGCGCCAAGCAAAACTACAATAACCATCCGTTTGCGGGGCGCTGCGGGCATACGAGTTTTGCGCTGGCGCACAACGGCGTGCTCTATAATGACAAACTGCTGCGCAGTCAATATCAGCTGCCCAAAACCGCTGTTGAGACCGACAGTTATATTGCCGTTCAGCTTTTGGAACAGCATGACACCCTCGACCTCGCCGCGCTGCAACAGGCAGCCGAGCGGGTCGAGGGATCTTTTACTTTCACCATACTGGATAGCAACGGCACTATGTCCTTTATAAAGGGGACAAGCCCGCTCATCATCCGCCGGTTTGAGACGCTTGGATTTTATCTGTACGCCTCCACCGAGGAGATTATGAAGCGGGCGATCCATCGGTTGAAAATTGATAAGCTGCCGCATAGCGATATCCCTATTGAATGCGGTGATATTCTTCAGATCGATAGGCACGGAGATTGTCATTGGGGAAAATTTGATACATCGCATTTATATCAAGCAAGCCGTTATCCGTATTTGGGTCTATGGGATGATCCGTATGACTGGAGCCGCTTTAGGTCGAAAATGCTGTACGAAGAAGACACCCCATTAGATGCGCTGTTATCCTCCGCCTCAGCCATGGGCATCGCCCCCGATGATGTCGCACTGCTGTTCGACTGTGGGTATGATCAATCCGATATAGAAGATTTACTGTATGATCCTATGCTGCTTCGGGAATGCCTGACCGAGTTAAAGGAGCCGTGCTGCGGCTGGTTCTGACACAACGGCTTTTGCAGGCGCTTCCCAAGGCAAATGGTTCTTCGGCTTTACAACAAAGGCCGGGTATCGCCATCGCTTAAACCACATCCGGCGCAGAATACGAAGCATTCTGCGCCGGATCTTTGTTGTAAAGCCGAAGAACCATTTGTCGCGGGGAGCGTTTATAGGTTAACGGAACACGCACCGGCCGTATAGCACAAATTCATATTTAAGTAATGCATAAAAATAATTTATTGTTGAGGAGTTGTTTAATATGTCCACCATCGTATACATCATTAGCTTTATCTTAGCCGCCATTATCGTCCGAGTGCTGCGCGGCATCTTCATGAGCATCTTCGGGATTAACGCCATGTTTGTCAGCTTTAAATCGCAGCTTGTGTTTATCGCGCTTGGGACCGCTATCTTGGCCAGCGCGATCGCCTCACTGCTAGGTATTCCTTTATAACGCCATCCCCGGCGCAAGTGCTTGTACTTGCGCCGGGGAATTCGGATCATTTTAACGCATCTGTCGCGCTTTCTCACCTTGACAGCAAAGTCTTGATGGCATATCCTTTTGATAGACAAAATCACGCGCTTATTACTTATTGAAAGCCGCAATATCACTGCCATCTGGTTGGCCCTGGACGGTAGTGCTTAAGTCCACGTCAAAAAATGCCCGTGTTTTTTTTGCGCTCAGAAACGGGCATAACCAGGAGGGATTCATCTGGCACAGGCTCACCGACAAACGCAATCCGACGACAGAAAAATCGCGATCTACGCGAGAAAATCCAAAATTACCGAAACCGGCAAGAGCGTTGAGAACCAGATTACCAAATGCAAAAGCTACGCCAATCTGAAATTCGACGCCGGCGACGACGATATATTGATCTACCAAGACGAGGGCTTGTCCGGATACTACTCCGACCGCCCCGCCTATATGCGCATGCTTGATGACATCCGTCAGAACAAAATCCGCGCGGTGATCTGCTATAAATTTGACCGCATTAGCCGCCGAACACTCGACCTTCTAACCCTCGTCGAGCACCTGAAAACCAAGCATATCGCGTTCATCTCCTGCACCGATGATGTCGACACGAGCAGCCGAATCGGCAAAATCCTCATGTCGCTGCTGGCGTCGATCTCAGAATTTGAGCGGGATATCATCGCTGAGCGTATTGCCGACAATATGTACGAGCTCGCCAAGGAGGGGCGCTGGCTGGGCGGCACCACCCCCACCGGCTTCTACTCCAAAAAGGAGTATGTCTCTACCCACGGCAAAAAGACATCGGTCAACCATCTGGAGCCTGTCCCTGATGAGCAAGAGATGGTTGAGAACATCTACGAAAAATTCTTAGAGAGCCGCAGTCTCGGCAAGGTGGTCGAATGGGCGGAGGAGCAAAAAATTCTCAGCAAAAATAAACGCCCGCACACCCGTGACAGCGTCCGCGCCATCTTAAAAAATCCCGTCTACTCCATTGCGGATGGGGACACCTACGATTATTTTAAGGCCTTTTCAGTGCCGATTTACGCCAATGAAAGCGACTTTGACGGCGTCAACGGCCTGATGATCTACAATAAAACCGAGCAAACCAAGGAGCTGCGCGAGAGCGCCACCGCCGTTCACCCCCAATATGTCAAGCGCAGCGAGAGCCGCGATATTTCCGAGTGGATTATCTCGGTCGGCAAGCATAAGGGGCTTATCAGCGGCAAGGATTGGATTCGCGCCCAAAGCATATTGGCAGACAACCGCAGCCAGTACGCCCGCCCCAACGAGGAAAGCCGCTCGCTGCTGTCGGGCCTGATTGCCTGCCCCGTCTGCGGCGAAAATATGTACACGCGCAAATTGAGCGGGCGCTACACCCACGGGGGCGAACCGCGCTTTAACTATGTCTGCAAGACCAAATTCCACGACCGGCAGGCCTGCAAAAGCAAGGATCTCAACGGCAACGAGCTGGACACCTTTGTGCTGGAAAGCATCTGCGCCATGAACGAGCCCGACAACGAATACTATGACCTGCTGCTCGCCTCAAAAGACCAGCTCTCAAACTCGGGAGAAAAGCAAGATGCCGACAAGCAGCGGCTGCAAAAGCGACTGACTGAAATTGAACGTGAAATCGCGTCGCAAACGCAGAATATGCGCGGCGCGTCCGAGGCGATTAAAACCGCGCTGATGGCCGACATCGAACAGCTATCCGCCGAGCGGGATGAAGCGGAGGATCGCCTTGAAACCATCCGCGCCCAACAGCAGCAGTCCGAAACACAGCTTGTCGATATGGTGCACCTGCGCGAGGTTATCGCGTCGTTCCCGAAGCTGCTGCCGGTGCTCTCCTATCAGGACAAGCTCGAGCTTGTCCGCACGGTGCTCGAAAAGGTCGTCGTTGCGCCCGACAAAAACCACGACATGCAGGTGCATCTGTTCCTGAAGGGCGCCGAAACGCCCGAATCAGCCCAAAACGGACGCGAAAACGGGGCGGTGTGTCAACCGGACGGGGATAGCATTTTCTATACACCTTGAAGCATAAGTCGCAAACCGCGTCCCCTTCTCATAATCAAAGGTTGAAACCGCCTTAATCAGGCCGATCGTGCCGATTGAGATCAGATCATCCTGATCTTTGATGTTGGAATAGTACTTTTTGATGATGTGCACCACCAGCCGCAGATTGTGTTCAATCAGGCGGTTTTTGGCCTGCGCGTCCCCCTCGCGGATCAGCTTGAGGCATTCGCGCTCATTTTTAGCTGAAAGCGGTTTGGGAAATGAATTTCCGCTGCTGACATGCAACACAAAAAGGAGCCGCATCAACTGTGGCAGCCCTGCTAAAAGCGTCTCTAAAAACATAGTGTTCCGCCCTCTCACGTTGTATTTCACCCTATATTTTATGTGAGTGGTCCTGCGAAAAGCACGCGACAGCGTCACAAACAGAAATGTTGCGGCAAGTGCGGCAATGAGACAACGCATCGGCCCCCTTCGTTGGGCAGCCGCCGTTTTTAAAAAGAAGTCCTCACCGTTCTAAAATCAGCAGAATGCCCTATAAGAAAAGCCCAACCCACCCCGCGCGAAAGATAAGGGAATTACTGAGTTTAAATGAATTTTCTCCTTATATTATCGTATTAAAGGCTGCAAAGACCACTAGGCTGTGCTATAATGAAAATGTATCGCTTGGTTCGGTTGCAAAGCGTACAATACCGGCATTTAGGGTGAAATAAATGGGTGTATGTTCCGTGTCAACGATAAAATCTGTTTTTTTGAGCGGGGAAATCTGGCCATATCTTATACCGGCCTTGATTCTCGTCGCCTATGCGGTCTATAAACTCGTAGCGGGCGATGGGGCGGATAAAAATCCGGTTGCGGCGCTGCTGGCCACTCTGCCAAAGGATGAATATACCGTCCTCAGCGATATTATGATTCGATCGTACACCGGCGCTTCGCACATTGACCATATTGTTATTTCGACGCACGGTGTTTTTGTGATTCATGCGCAGAAATATCATGGCGAAATTGCCGGCAAAGACACCGACCAATATTGGACCTGGTCCCAAGGCAAGGAAAAACATCGTTTTTTCAACCCTATTCGCCAGAACTATAGCCACATCAAGGCGCTGGAAACGGCACTTGAGGCGGCGGGTAAGGTCCCGCTGATTTCGGTGGTCGTATTCCCGCGCGACTGTTCGTTTAAGTCCAAGCCGCTGGGTGTGCTGCATTATGACGAGCTGCTCGCCAAGATACAAAGCTACAGTAAAAATGCCCTGACCAGAACCCAGACCGAGGTTATCGCGGCTATATTAGAGCGGGCCAACATTAGTAGCCCCGAAGAAAGAAAACACTATGCGGGATTAGGATAACACCCGTTGACACCGCATTAAAAATGGCGATGATGGAAAGCATCATCGCCATTTTTTATACCGTGATTCTATATTGATCAATGGACCGGCTGATTGGGATGGGCCTCCACCTCCCAGCGCAGATCCCAGCGCTCTTCGGTGATGACCGCGTCGGTCCACTCATCGTTGGGCGCGTTCTGCTCATGCACAAAACCATATTTTTTATAGAGATGTCTGGCTGCCTTCAGCGGATCGGCCGTCCATAAAAACACATGGTGATAACCCTGCGCCCTGCAAAAATCCAGCGCGACGGTCATCAGCCGATGCCCAAGCCCCTGTCCGTGGTATTGCGGATCGATCAGAAACCAGCGCAGCTGCGCCGTATGGTCATCGATTTTGCAAATAGCGATTGATCCTATCAGCTTTTCATCATCGGTCGCCATCCAGAGCTGGCTGCCAGCGGGATTTTGGATAAACTCAGCCAAGCCCATCAGCAAATATTTTTCAAAAACCGGCTTGAAATGATAGAGCTTTTGATACAGCGCCATATGCATGCAAGTGATATAGCCCACCTCGCCCGTTTGATAGGGCCTTATGTTAATTTTAGAAGCAGCCTCCATTTTAGATCCCCTCTTATTCGTAATTCAGATGTTTTTCCAGCGTTTTTATAGCCTGCCACACCTCTTGACAGGCGCTGTCGTCGAGACGGCCAAGCAGCGCTTCAATATCGCCGTTCGAACGCGCGATCAATTCTTGGATTAAACGCTGTCCCTTGGGGGTCAGGCGCAGTTCCTTCGCCCGGCTATCCCTTTCAGAAGGACTTCTTGCGATCAATTCCGACTTGAGAAACCTTGAGAGAATTCGGCTCATATAGCTGGGGTCGATGTTGAGCTTTTGGATCATCGTATTCGCCGTGCAGACGCCAAGGTCGTTTAACTCAAACAAAATGCGCACCTCGGCCAGCGTGTAGCCCGAGTCGAGATAATAACGGTTCAAAAGCCCAAGAATACCGGTGTAAAAACGGTTAAATCTCCGGATATCTTCTATGAAAATCCTTTTGTTTATTTTCATCGCCTCCGAGCTTTAAAATGATAATTTATTATCAGCGTACCGCATTTAATGGACTGAGTCAAGTATGTTTTAGCTATTAATAGAAAAAATCTCACCCATAAAAATGGGCCCCCGAACCGTTGTACCGCACCAAATTTAGCGGACATGAACAAAAAGGGCCTGAGTTGTAGGGGAAGAGAATCAAGCAGAGAGGCGTCGCGCAAGCGGTGCCTCTCCAGTTTTCAACTGGATGCGTTCGTTGTTGTAGAACCAGATGTATTCATCAATTAAGGCTTTCGCATCGGAAAGGGATGCAGGTTTTGCCCTGTAAATGCACTCGGTCTTGAGAATAGAAAAGAAGTTTTCAGCCATGGCATTGTCATAACAATTGCCCCGTCTTGACATAGAAGGCGTAATGCCATAAGATTGAGTTAGGTTAAAGTATGCTGCCGAGGTGTACTGGAATCCTTGGTCACTGTGGAGCTGCAACTCCATAGTGACCTTCTCTTTTGCCTTGGCGGCCTTGATCGTATCCAAAACAAGCCGAACGGTTTGCTCCGTGCCCATTTTGTAGGAAACGATGCTGTTGTCAAAGAGATCACGAATAATGGAAAGGTAAAGCACACCCTGCTCTGTGTGGATATATGAGATATCTGTCACCCACTTCTGGTTCGGTCGCTCAGCGGCAAACTGCCGGTTTAGCAAATTGGGGTATTTGTGCAAATGCTCCCCCATCTGCCTGTACTTGCGGCGACGACGAATCTCGGAGAGTAGCCCATATTTCTGCATCACACGCAGTATCGTTTTTGGGTTTCGGTAGATGCCTTGCTTGGTGAGCCAAATATGTATCCTACGATAACCGTAGGTCTTTCCTACACCGCTTTGACACTGGCCAATCTTCTCAGCCAGTACCTGATCAAAAGCGGGACGGTCCATCCGTTTTATATAGTCGTAATACCCGCTGCGTGAAACCTCAAAAAAGCGGCACATTACGGTAACCGGATATTTTTCTCTGTGTCTGTTGATCGCCAGGTATTTTACCGATGGCCTCACTTCCTTCCAGCAAGATGAAGAAAATCTCGTAATAGCTCATTTTCCATTTTTAGTCGCTTGTTCTCATATTTGTACTCCTGCAATGACACGGCGGCCTTACGGCCACGCTGCTTAGGCGCAAGCCCCGCTTCTTGCCTGCATCGTTTGTTGTTTTCTCGGGTTATCATATTTTTGATTGTCTTGAATGGCTTGCCATATTCCGCTGCCAGCGCGGTTCTTGATACCCCTGTGCCATGTTTTTTAATAATTTCATTGATGATTGCTTGGGGCGTATTTGACGTTCCTTTTACTCTGGACATTGCAAAACCTCCTGTTGTATTTATCCTACAACAGGAGGTCCCTTTTTGTCATCGTCCGTTTTTACTGGACTTGTTCACGTTTTCGGGGGCCCATTTATCATTTAACTTTTACACAGCCGGTCAATACAAAGGCGCTAAACGGCTTTGTGTTCTTCCTGTGCCTGTTCGCGCGCCTCTTTAAGCATCATGTCCTTGACCTTCATAAGGCGGGTCGTGTTGCCGCGCTCGTTTTCGTCGAGCTTCATGATAATATAACGAATCGTCTCATTAAACTGCGGAATCATGACATATTCGAGCGCATTGACGCGGCGGCGGGTTTTTTCAATCTCCTGCGCCAAGAGCTTGACCGTCTTTTCGTACTCGGCCAATTGGAGCATGTCGTTAAGCAGCCCCGAGAGCCGCATGACTGAATCATCAAGCTCGGCGGGCGTGCTGACAAAGGAGTAAGGAAAAATGTCGCTCGGGTCCTGCGTCTTAGTCTGCACCGAATAAACCGGCACGTTGACCGACATGACATTTTTAAAGCTCATGTCAATCGCGACGCTCTGCTTGGGGTACAAAAAGGTCTGCTCCATCATCTCGGGCGGCATCAGCGCCGAAGCAGCGGCAAATCCGCGGTAGGCCTCGGCCAGATCGGCCTCAACCTGCAAGCGCAGCCGCTGGCTGATGCGCACAATGTCCAAAAACTGCTTCATCAGCTCATCGCGCTTGTCTTTGAGCAGCTTGTGGCCGCGCGTGGCAGTTTTAAGACGTTTTTTCAGCCGGGTCAGTTCCATGCGGGTGGGGTTGACGTTCAGTCTTGCCATGCCGCATCACCCCTCTTGCTTTTTGGGCAGATATTTCTCGATATATTCGGGCTTGATGCGCTTTAGCTCGCCAATCGGCAGAATCGAAAGCAATTCCCAGCCCAAATTCAGCGTTTCTTCAATCGTGCGATTGGTTTCAAAGCCCTGCGATACATAGCGCTTTTCGAACGCATCGGCAAACTTGGCATAAAGCTTATCGGTGTCGGTCAATGCCGCCTCGCCGAGAATGGTCATCAGCTCCTTGGCGTCCTTGCCTCGGGCATAGGCCGCGAAAAGCTGATTCATCGTGTTGGCGTGGTCCTCACGGGTTTTCCCGACGCCAACGCCCTTATCCTTTAAACGCGACAGCGAGGGTAGCACGTCGATCGGCGGGGTCAGGCCCTTGCGGTAGAGGTCGCGCGCGATGATGATCTGCCCTTCGGTGATATAGCCGGTCAGGTCGGGGATCGGGTGGGTCTTGTCGTCCTCGGGCATCGAGAGAATCGGGATCATCGTGATCGAGCCCTTTTTGCCGAGCAGACGGCCCGCGCGCTCGTACATCGTCGCAAGGTCGGTGTACAGGTAGCCGGGGTAGCCGCGGCGCCCGGGCACCTCCTTACGCGCGGCCGAAACCTCGCGCAGCGCCTCGCAGTAGTTCGTGATATCGGTGATGATGACCAGCACCTGCATATCCAGCTCAAACGCGAGATACTCAGCGGCGGTCAGCGCCATACGCGGCGTCGAGATACGCTCGATGGCCGGGTCGTTCGCAAGGTTTAAGAACAGCACCGAGCGCTCGATCGCGCCGGTTCTTGTAAAGTCGGAAATGAAGAAATCGGCCTCTTCAAACGTGATGCCGACGGCGGCGAATACGACGGCGAACTTGCTGTCGCTGCCCAGCACGCGCGACTGGCGCGCGATCTGTGCGGCGAGGTTCGCATGCGGCATGCCCGAGCCCGAGAAGATTGGCAGCTTCTGTCCGCGCACCAGCGTGTTCAGGCCGTCGATGGCCGAAACGCCGGTCTGGATGAATTCCGAAGGGTAGTCGCGAGCGGCGGGGTTCATCGGCGTGCCGTTGATGTCCCGGCGCTGCTCGGGCAAAATCTCGGGGCCGCCGTCAATGGGGTTGCCAAGGCCGTCGAAGATGCGTCCGAGCATATCGGGCGCGACACCCAGCTCAATCGAATGGCCTAAAAAGCGCACCTTGGACTGCGACAGGTTGATACCCGCCGACGATTCAAACAGCTGCACGAGCGCGTTGCTGCCGTTCATTTCAAGAACGCGGCAGCGGCGCACCTCGCCGTTTTGCAGCTCGATTTCGCCGAGCTCGTTATACGCAACGCCGTCGACATCCTTTATCAGCATCAGAGGTCCTGCAACCTCTTGTATGGTACGGTATTCTTTAATCATGCTCGTGCACCTCCCGCAGCAGCCTCAAGCTGCGCCATCATTTCGCGCGATATGTCGGCGTAGGTCTCGACATACGCCTCGGTCGGCACATCCTTTGCGCGGCCGATGCGGTCTCTCGCGGGGATGGAAAACACCGCCTTCATCGGCGCGCCGTCCTCAAGCGCCTTTTTGGCCGCGTGATAATAGCTGAGGATCAGCGCCAGCAGACGATACTGCTTGTCGATGGGGCAGTAAGAGTCGGTATCGCTCATGGCGTTCTGCTGCAAAAAGTCCTCGCGCAGCATCTGCGAGGTCTCCATAATCAGGCGGTCGCCCGGGGAGAGCGAATCGATGCCGACCAGCTTGACGATTTCTTCAAGCTCGCTTTCCTGCTGCAACAGGCTCATGGCCGCGTGGCGCTGGGACACAAAATCGGCGCCGACATTTGCGTCGTACCAGCCCTTGAGTCGGTCAAAGTAAAGCGAATAAGAGGACAGCCAGTTGATGGCCGGGAAGTGACGGCGGTAAGCCAGCGCCGAATCGAGCCCCCAGAACACCTTAACGATGCGCAGCGTCGCCTGGCTGACCGGCTCGGAAATGTCGCCGCCGGGGGGCGACACCGCGCCTATGGCCGAAAGCGCCGCCTCGCGCTCGTCGCTGCCCAAGCAGACGACACGGCCCGCGCGCTCGTAAAACTGCGCCAGACGCGAGGCGAGGTAGGCCGGGTAACCCTCTTCGCCGGGCATCTCTTCAAGGCGGCCCGACATTTCACGCAGCGCCTCGGCCCAGCGGGAGGTCGAGTCGGCGATAACCGCGACGGCGTAGCCCATGTCACGGTAATATTCCGCAATGGTAATACCGGTATAGACGCTGGCCTCGCGGGCCGCGACCGGCATGTCGGAGGTGTTGGCGATCAGCACGGTGCGCTGCATCAGGCTCTCGCCGGTACGTGGGTCGATGAGCTCGGGGAACTCGCGCAGCACGTCGGTCATCTCGTTGCCGCGCTCGCCGCAGCCGATGTAGACGACGATATCGACGTCCGACCATTTGGCGAGCTGGTGCTGTGTGACCGTCTTGCCCGAGCCGAACGGCCCGGGAATGGCGGCGGTACCGCCCTTGGCGATCGGGAAAAAGGTGTCGACAGTGCGCTGTCCGGTGACCATCGGGATATCGGGCGCCAGCTTCTTTTTATAGGGGCGCTCAACGCGCACCGGCCAGCGCTGAAGCATCGAAAGCTCTTTTAAAGCGCCATCCGCCAGCTTGACGACGGCAATCGTATCGTCAATCGTAAAGCTTCCGCTGTTGATTTTGACAATCTCGCCCGTGACGCCGTACGGCACCATGACCCTGTGCTTGACGACGATGGTCTCGTCGACGGTGCCGAGAATATCGCCCGCGACGACCTTGTCTCCGACCTTGGCGGTCGGAACAAACACCCACTGCTTAAGGTGATCAATCGGCATGACCTCGACGCCTCTGGCCAGCAGGCTGCCGCTGACGTCGCGGATCGCCTCAAGCGGGCGCTGGATGCCGTCGTAAATGGTCGTAATAAGGCCGGGCGCCAGCTCGACCGAAAGGGGCGCGCCGGTCGTCTCAACCTTGGCCCCCGGCGCAATGCCGGAGGTTTCTTCATAAACCTGTATCGAAGCCGCGTCGCCGCGCATCTCAATAATCTCGCCGATGAGGCGCTGCTCGCCCACGCGCACCACGTCAAACATGTTGGCGTTGGCAAGGCCCTCAGCGACGACAAGCGGGCCCGCGACCTTTATAATCTTTCCTGTACTGCTCATTGTTCAACCTTCCTTCTGTCTGGGATAAGGGCTTTTGCTGCTGCTTATTCCTCAGGATCTCTCAGAATATCGGCGCCGACGGCGCGCTCAACCGCCTTATGCAGCTCGCTGTCGCCTATACCGAGAACGCCGTCCTTTGAGGGAATCGGGATGACCGCCGTCTGCGGCAGATCGAGATAGGCCGCGATATCCTCGGGGATTTTAGCGGCAAGCTGCTCGGTAATATAGATGACGGCGTGCCTGTCTTTGGCTAAGGTGTGCAGCGCCTCGGCGGCTTCCTGCGCCGTTTCGGCTGTCGCAACGGTCAGCCCCAGCGCCCGAAAGCCCAGAACGCTCTGTCTGTCTCCAATGACCGCCGCTTTATACATAGCTCATCCTCAGCCTTTCCGTAATTCTCTCCTCACCCAGACCCGAGGCCCGCCCCGACATGACGGTGCGCACCGCCACAAGCTGCGCCTCAAAGGCCAGCAGGTGCGAAATGACGGTCGCTTCGCCAAACGGAATCAGGCGGGAGGCGCGAATATACTCCATCAGCGTATTATCGCACGCCATATCCAGCGCGGCCAGCGCCAGACCGCCCGAGAGGGCCTGCGCCGCGGTCTCGGCCGCTGTGGTCAGCGCGCCAAAACCAAACAGGCTGCGCAGCAACTCCGGCGTCACCTCGCGCACCTGTGTGCAAGCGACGTTGCCACCCGGGAAGATGGCGCGCTGCAAATAATCAAAGCCCTTTTTACTCAACGCCGAGCGGGTCAGCACCCGCGAGTTGCCCAGATCGATCCACAGGCGAACATAGCCCAAGAGAAAATCGCTCTCGGCAGCTTGGGCCAAGGCCAGCATCTGCGCCGCCAGCGCGCCGTCGAGCAGCAGATCAGAAAGCTGCGGGTCGTTGGTGCGGGCCAGCAGATCGGCCGCCTCCTGCGTCGCAGCAGCCATAATCGGATGCATGCGGCCAAAGTCTTTGTCGTTATACATGCTTGCGAGCGCGCCGGGAGTGATTGTTCCGGCATCACTCAAAAGGCGTTTGGCATCCAGGCCCTGTGCCGTGGCTTTTATCAACGCTTTAAGATTGTGGTAATCGTATTTTAAACGGAATAGGTCAACGACGCCTGCCTCGGGCACATAGCGATAAATGAGATCGAACAGCGCTTTGCGCTGCTGCGACAGCCCCTGCTCAAGCGCAACCAAATCACGCGCGTCAAAGGTGTTCCAGCCCTTTTCGGTTAAAAGCTTGACGGCGTCCTCATCGGTGCGCGCCGAAATAAGGCGGGTGAGATCCTCTTTTGAAAGCATATTCTTTTCCAGCGCCTTCAAAAGGGTGCTCAGATAGACATAATCGGTATCGGGAGACTTTGGCAACACGCTCACGCTCCTTCCGGGAACAGCGCTGAGGATACCTCGGGGGCGACTTTTTCAGAAACCATGCGCACGAGAACATCCAGCGCACAGTTATATTCGATCTTGCCGCGCCGGACAATCAGTCCGCCGACAATCGGGGCGCTGTCCGCCGCAAGCGTGGCTCTTCCCGAGACCGCCTCGGCCAACGCCTGCCCGTGGGCGGCATGATCCTTGGCGTTTAGCAGCACCTCACCGCCCTTACCATCCGAGAGCACGTCATTTGCCAGCTTGATCAGCAGCTTGCAATAATCCGCCTCAGGCAGTGTGAGCAGTCGCTCGAGCGCCTTCTCAAAGGTCAGCGTAATCATCTGCTGGCGCGCGTTAGAAAGAAGCTTTTTGCCCTCGAGTTCGGTGACAAGACGCGCCTTCTCGGCAACGTCCGCGCAGCGGGCGGCCGAGTCTTTAAGAACGGCTGCGGCCTCTGCCCCTGCCCGTTTTTGAGTATCCGCCAGAATTTTGGCTGCGCTCTCCTGGGCCTCGGCGATCTGAGCGTCGGCTTTTTGCTTGGCGTCGGCCAATATCTTGTTTGATATGTTAGAAAGTCCGTTCATCATGCGTCACCTTACAGCGGCAGACCGGGGATTGCATTCACCATGATAATCGAGACCAGCACCGCGATAACGGCGTAGGTTTCGACCATGCCCGCGGAGATAACGCCCTTCATCGACTCCTCAGGCTTGGCGGCGACGATGCCCATCGAGGCGGCGCACACGCGGCCCTGCGCGATAGCTGACAGATAGCCGCCAATCGCAATCGGCAGCGCGCCACAGAAATAGGCAACGCCCTGCCCCAGCGTCAGAGTACCGGCGACGACGGGGGCGGAGTTGATGATCATAAAAGTGACGATCAGGCCGTAAATGCCCTGCGTACCGGGCATCGCCATCAAGAGCAGCACGCGGCCAAATTTTTCAGGAGAGACCGAAACAATGCCGGTGCCCGCCTCGGCGGCAATACCGATACCCTTAGCCGAACCGGAGCCGGAAAAGCCGACCGCAAGCGCCGCACCCAGCAGCGCCCAGAAATAGCCCGAAAAAAGCGTAGAAAAGAAATCCATAGTTTTAGTCCTCCTTGATGATTGTTACATAATTTGTATTGTTGACCAACGGCCGGAATGCGCGTCCGCCGCCCTCAAAGAACTTGCCGAAAAACTCGATATACTGCAATCTGCCGGTGTGCACATAGGCGCCAAGCAGACTGATAGCCAGATTGAAGGTGTGCCCTGCCACAAAAATCACGATAAAGATTAAAAGCCCGAAGAACCCGCTGCCCGCCATTGTACCAAGCTGGTTCATAACCTGGCCGACCATCGCGCCCGAAAGACCCAGCGCCATGATACGCGCATAAGAAAGAACGTCGGACAGGTAACCGGTAATGCCGTAGAGCGAGCCTAAGCCTCCGGTGATCTTTCCGAGAATGCTCGGGCTGTTGCGCCCGCCGGTCACGACCAGCAGCAGCGCGCCCGCGATCATAATATATTGACCGGCAGGAATTTTCAGCGCGAAAAGCCCGATGCCGATAAAAATAATATACCACGAGCCAACGTCAAAAACCGCGTCGAGAATATGGCCCTGTCGAATCATGCGGTAAGCGGCCAGCGCCATACCCAGCAGAATATGCACCCCGCCCAGCGTCGCGGAAAATGCGAGCATCTTCATCGGGTCGGCCGAGGGGTCAAACCACAGCGGTGGCAGAACAACGGCCTTGCCTAAAAAGGTTTGGGTGAACACGGCAATGGAATTTGCAAAGAAACCGCCGAAAAGCATTCCCGCAAAAAAGGTCGTGACACCGCAATACATGAACAGCCTGAGCGTCTTTTCCATCGTATCCTTGGGCTTCATGGCTTTTAGCGCAAACCAACAGCCAAAGAACATCAGAAGCCCATAGGCCATATCGGCCATGATCAGCCCGAAAAACATAATGTAAAATGGGAACATAAACGGGTTGGGGTCCACAACGCTGTCATAACCCGGCGTATCGTACATCTCGGTGACCGTTTGAACCGGCGTAATCAGCGCGTTATTTTGCATCAGCACCGGCGGCGTCTCATCCTCGGCCGAGTCCTCGATCGAATAAGCGCAGCCCTGCTCGGTGAGCAGCTGCGCGACCGGAGTCTCAACCGCGGCGGGCAGCCAGCCTGTAAAATAGGCGGTGTGCACGGTCTGCGCGGTGGCCGAGAGCAGCTCATCCCGCGCGGCTTCCTGCGTATAGGCGTCGAGCGCCAGCTCAAGCGCCGGCAGCACGTCGTAATAAGCGGCAATCTGCTGCGAATGGCGCGTTTTTGCCTCCTCGAGGGCGCCGATCTCGTTTTTAAGCGCCTCAATCTGCGCGCGCGCGGTCAGGCCAACATCCTTAAAATTGGCTGTCACAAGCCCTGCGCTTTTTAAAACGCTCAGGGCGGCAGCCTCCTGCTCGCGGTGAGCCGTCACGGCGAGGTAATGCTGTTCGGCGTCCGAGCCGATCACCTCGACCAGACAGGCAGGCGCTTCCTGAGCCAGACGGGCGCACAGCGGCTCAATTTCGATGGCCGCGGGCAGCGTGCCGGTGAGAAAGACCGTCTCGCGCGTGCCGGTGAAGTTCAGCGGCAGGTCAAGCTCCCGCCAAGGGGTCAGCGCCGCGATCTGCGCGCCCAGCTTTGCCTGTGCCGTGCTCGCCTCGGCGAGCTGGGCGCCCAGCATGTCAACCGCTTCGGCCGTTCGTTTAGCCCCGTCGAGCGTCGCCCGATCAAAGAGCTGGCGCTCGGTCACCTCGGGACGCGAGGCAAAGAGCGGCGTCTTTTTGGCAACCCCTGAATTTTTCAGCAGGCGGCAGGCGCTTTCTAACGTACCGCGTATCTTTGCAGCCTGCGTATTTTCTTCATTGATATATAATTTCCCGCCGGAATCGACGAGATGCTGAGCCGGGCACCGTTCCAGCTCGACACAGCCGAGTCTGGTGAGCGCGCGCAAAACCGTTCGTCGTGAATCGGCGGGGGCAATTACATACAGTCGCTTCATTTTTACAATAGACATCAGCCGACTACCCTTTCCATGACGATGGCGACTGCCTTATCCATGCGACTTTGTGCCTGTATCTGCAAAGCCTCGCACCGGCGGCGATATTCCGCAAGCTGCTGCTCGGTCATATCGTCCGTGCGCTGCTTGGCGTCAGCCAGCGCCTGTGCCGCTTGGGCGGCCGCCTGTTTAAGCGTCAGATCATATTCCCGCGCCGCCGTTCGCTGCGCGTTAGAAATAATATCCCGCGCTTGTGTCTGCGCGTCGGTAATACACTGCTGCGCGGACTGTTCCGTCTCGGATATCTGTTTAATTGCTTCCAAAGACAAGCTTATCACCGTCCAGTCGTTAAGTAATATGAATGCGGCATGCTCCGGTGGCTTCGCGCTTTAAATAAAAAGCCGAAAAAACAAGAGAATACCTGTATATATTCAACATCAAACTCGTAAAAATGTCAAGGCAATTTGAGGCTATTCACAGAATTGTTAAACGTTCTGATGCTCTCGCGAAAGAAAATTGACGGATTATAGGGTGTCATCCTGCATTATTGTGCAATAGGGCAAAAAACAGGTGCTTTTTATTTACAACGATATAGAAGTTTAATTTTAAACAACCGGTTGCCGCTTTGCTTTAAATGGAAGAATTATATAAAACGCCGGAAACATTGAAATAGAATTGTATATATAGCTCTAGTTGTTTTGCCTAAGCAATTTCAACAAGAGTGCTGATATCGAACTAAGAATATAATTTGTTAAAATTCGACCCGCCCTTCTCGTAAAAAATTTACAATTTTCGGCGCAATCGGCCGCCCCTCGCACCGGGGCTGAATCTTAAGCCGCACATGATAATCGGCCGGAAGCGGCATACACCGCCCCGGCCGATTCAAGCTATTGCCCGCTATTGCAGGCGAATCGCATTGGGTTGCTTCACCGTTTAAGGTTACTTCAGCGAGCTCTCGTAGGACTCGATCATCTTCTTGACCATCTGTCCGCCGACCGAGCCGGCCTGACGGGAGGTCAGATCGCCATTGTAGCCCTGTTTGAGGTTAACGCCAACCTCGTTGGCGGCTTCCATCTTGAACTTCTCCATAGCAGCCTTTGCTTCGGGAACAACGATCTTGTTACTAGAATTAGCCATAATCACATTCTCCTTACAATACAGATTGTTTAGTGATCTGACGTTGAATTCAGATCATTTGCGTTTGCAATCATAGTATTGTCCGATCAAAAATCAATTATGATTTCCAAATAATTCGCAATTTGACGGAATTTCAATCCACAAGCCCAAGCAAAGAGTGCCCGCCTGTTTTAAACGTAGCCGTCGGGATGCTGTTTATGCCAATTCCAGGCCGAGGCGATAATCTCCTCAAGCGCCGCGTGCTGCGGCTGCCAGCCCAGCACCGCCTTGGCCTTCTCGCTCGACGCGATCAGCTGCGCGGGGTCGCCCGCGCGCCGGGGCGACAGCACGGCGGGAATTTCGTGCCCTGTCACGCGACGGGCGGCCTCAATAACCTCCCGCACCGTAAAGCCCACGCCGTTACCGAGATTGAAAATAGCGCTCTCGTTGCCGTTTTGCAGATGGCGCATCGCCAGAATGTGCGCTTGCGCCAGATCGGTGACATGAATGTAGTCGCGCACACAGGTGCCGTCCTTGGTGGGGTAATCGTCGCCAAAGACCGAGATATGGGCGCGCCGGCCGTTTGGCACCTGCAAAATCAGCGGAATCAGATGCGATTCGGGCGAATGCGCTTCGCCAATCGCACCGCTCTGGTCGGCGCCGCAGGCGTTAAAATAGCGCAGCGACACATAGCGCAGGCCGTGCGCTTGCGCCGTCCAATAGAACATCTTTTCCATCGCCAGCTTCGTCTCACCATAAGGATTGGTCGGGCAGGCGGCATCCTGCTCGTCAATCGGCACGCGCTCGGGTTCGCCGTAGGTCGCAGCGGTGGAAGAAAAGACGATCTTGTCAATTTTATGCGCGACCATCGCTTCGAGCAGCACACGGGTGCCGCAAAGGTTATTTTCATAATATTTCAGCGGATTTGAGACGCTCTCTCCCACCAGCGAATAGGCCGCGAAATGGATGACGCCGTCGATCTGCTCTTGATTGAAAAGCGCTTCTAAAAAGGCCTTGTCCGAGATATCCCCTTTATAAAAACGCGCGCGCTTGTCCACCGCTTGCCTATGCCCGGTAGAAAGATTATCCGCCACGACGGTGTCAACGCCTGCGTCGCAGAGCGCTTTAACGGTGTGCGAACCGATGTAGCCCGCGCCGCCCAGCACTAAAATAGCCATTTGATCCGATCTCCCCTCTTTTGTAGCGGCAACAAATGCCTTGATCTTTATCATAGCCGAAAAGAATACGACTTGCAACAGCGGCGTAGGATGTTTAAAATTGTGCGAAGGCTGGTATTCTCCTGTATTTTATAGTAGAATGAATTTAAACAGATATACGACCTATATAGGAGGGCATTCAAGATGGGATTTGTCGTGACCACGCTGATGGAAAACAACGCTGCAAGAGACGATATGCACACTGAGCACGGCCTGAGCCTGCACCTGACCGACGGCAGCTTTTCACTGCTGCTCGATACCGGCGCGACATCAGCGTTTCTTGAAAACGCCAGACAGCTAGGCGTTGAACTTCAGCCATTAGACACGCTGGTGCTCAGCCACGGCCACTATGATCATACCGGCGGCGTCAAAGCGCTGCTT
Source organism: Candidatus Fimivivens sp. (assembly GCA_031983305.1). Taxonomy (GTDB): domain Bacteria; phylum Bacillota; class Clostridia; order Oscillospirales; family Ruminococcaceae; genus Yanshouia. The sequence goes on from DALYYK010000006.1 coordinate 20,102, forward strand.
GAGAGCGGCTGTTGCCCTAAAGTGACCTATTTTGGACCGAGCTTCTTTGCGCGCCGGTACCATCGCGAGGCGGGACTGTTGTCTCCGATCAGCGCGAGGCTAACCGAGGAATTCCTCTTTGAGCGAGACGTGCCGTTTTATGTGCTCGAACCGGGCATGCTAAAGCTTAACGAAAAGGTCTTTCTTGTGTGCGGCATTCCTTCTAAAAATACGCTTGAAAGGGCCAACCCCGCCTTGCTGCGCCAGCAGGCAGACGGCTATGTCGTCGACGACTTCAATGAGGAGACGGTGGTGGTCGTGCGCGGCGAACAGGGCTTGGCGCTGCTTTCGGGCTGCTCGCACCGAGGCGTCGTCAACACCTGCATGTGGGTATCCGAGCTGTTTCACGAGCCGGTGCACACCTTTATAGGCGGCACGCACCTGATGGACGCCGACGAAGCGCGCATCCGCGCCACTATGGACAGCCTGCGCACGCTCGGCGTACAGCGGCTGGGGGCCTGCCACTGCAACGGGGCGCAAGCGCGCGCCATTTTTGAGCGGGAGTTTGAAGGCTTTTTTAATAATAATGCCGGTACGGTCACCGCGCTGTAATTACGCCGGGCAAAAGCAGTCGGGTGCTACGCATCCGTCCTTAAGCAACAGCACCGCCGCCGCCGCAATAATATGCGCATGCTTTTGCGCATCGGGGATGTGCAGCGGATACTCCCCGATCTCAAGCGGTTCGCCGCTCAGCGTGGTGACGGTGCGCTGAATCGAGAAAACGGGTTTTTGGCTGTCTAAGCTCGAGAGGGTCAGCGTATCTCTTTGACGAAGCCCGCAGCTGATCAACTGCTGGCTGCCGTCGAGCGCGATGCCGGGGCCGCTCTCTGAAAACGAGAGCACCGTCGCCCCCGATGGGGCCGGGAACGGGCTTTGACAGCCCTCGGGCACCAGCACGATGCAGCGTGTGTCCGTTTCTAGCGAGATGCGCCGATGAGCGCCGCACACCGCGACGCAAAAATCGGGGTTTCCGTTGACAAAATGACAGAGCGGGTCGCAGAAGAGCATCGTGCGGCGGCTGCGCCCCAGCAACTCAAACAGTGCAAAAGCCGCTTTTTCGCTGTCGTCTCCGGGCGGAAGCAGTATGATTACCATGATATCCCTCCGTTTTCGATCTATTAAAGTGTAACCCAAAACAACATTTTCATGCTAAAGCGATATTTTAGCGTAAAAAGTTGTTGACATTACGCTTTTTTGAGATATAATAGATGATGCTGCAATAATCACTGCCGAATTGTGTAAAGGTAGCACGACAGACTCTGACTCTGTTTGTCTGGGTTCGAATCCTAGTTCGGCAACCATAAAGGCCGTCCGCAATAGCGGGCGGTTTTTTATTTTTAAAAGCGCTTTAATAAACATAAAAGCCATATGTGCATCATCTGGCAATCTCAAAGACTAGCGATTTCAGGGGAGACATCCTGTTTGTTTTTGCACTGCGTTCTAATGTCTGTTCTAACGTTTTCCGCTTCACATAGTCTTTTGGCGGCGCTTTCCCCCATGGCAATTTTGGACTGATATTGCAAGTGCGTGTAGATGTTGGCGGTTGTCCCTATATCACAGTGCCCCAGATATTCGCTAACTTCCTTCAAGCTGAAACCATCTTGGATAAAAAGACTCGCTGCCGTGTGCCGCAAGTCATGAAACCTGATTTTTGGAAGTTTATTTTGGGCAATGATCTCATTGAATTTTCGGCTTAAATGATCTGGCAACACAAGCCTTCCATTATCCCAACGGCATATATAGGCATTGCCGTGTTGACAAAACAAACCTCAATCGCTATACTGAATACAAAAGGGCGCTGTCAGCAGACGGTTAGTCCAAAATAGCAGTTACAAAAATAACCGTGTCATTTGGTCATGGGGCGGTTATTTTTGTTTGCGAAATAACGCAACAACGCCGATGATAACAAGGCAAAAGGCAAAAAGCCCCTCGTATGTAACCATAAGCATCACCCCCCTTCATAGGGAGTGACTAACCGCCT
>DALYYK010000007.1:0-6486 GCA_031983305.1 Candidatus Fimivivens sp.
ATCCGCCACTTTAGATTTTCCTCCTCAATACTAATCTTCTACTAAAAAGTCGATATCTTGACGGCGCTTTTTGCGCCCTGCTGCGTCATTGTCATCCGGGTGCCAGCCCGCCTTCGTCCTCTTCCGTGCCTGACACAAAAAGCGCTCGCCAATCTTTTCACCTTTTTAATGGAAGATTAGTATAAAGCGCCATATACCCAAATATTATACGTTTTGGCACTGCAAAAAGCAAGCTGCCCATTGCAGAAAACCCGTCTTTCGGTGAAAGACGGGTTTTAAAAGGGCACCGCGGTTAATTACGCCAGGGTCTCTTCAATGAAATGCACGATGTCGCCAACCGTTTTGATGTTCTCGATGGCTTCGTCAGGAATTTCGGTGTCGAACTCGTCCTCAAGGCTCATAACGAGATCGACGATATCCAGTGAATCTGCGCCGAGGTCATCAACGATTGAGGCGTCTGGGGTGATAAGATCCTCATCGATATCCAACTGCTCCGCAAGGATATCCCTTACCTTATCAAAAATCATTTTGGTTCCTCCTTAGGATGATAGACGCTTATCGAGTGTGTTTAGGCGTCCTTTGCTTTGTACGTCAACATAATAGCGGTTTTCTATGGGCTTGACAAGTGGAAAAATGAAATTTTACAAAAAAAATTTTTGGCAGCCTGCCACGTCATATCCGATCAGCGGCGCAAAGCGCCTAAACGGCGTTTTGAAAAAACATATGTTTGCATTTTTGAAGGCTGTATGCTATAATGCAAAGCAACAAAGCTATGGATTGCGGAGGAAAGCGAATGGAGAGCTTAAGCGATAAAGAGCGCGGCCTACTGGCTTATATCAAGGCGCGGCTGATTGATCAGGTGCCGCCCACCGTGCGCGAGATCTGCCGAGATCTGAACATCAAGTCGACCTCTTCCGCGCATCGCTATCTCAAAAGTCTTGAGGCCAAGGGCTATATCAGCATGGGCGACAATGAGAACCGCGTCATTCGCCTTGTCGGCGCGGGTGTCAGCCGAACCGCGCAGGTTCCGCTGCTGGGCACTGTCACGGCGGGGCAGCCGATTCTGGCCTTTGAAGAAGTGACCGATTACGTTCCGTTTTGCGCTGTGGGCGAGGACCCCGCTAAGCTTTTTGCGCTAAAGGTGCGCGGCGACAGTATGATTGAAGCCGCTATTCTTGACGGCGATGTTGTTGTTGTGCGGCAGACCCCCTCGGTTGAAAATGGTGCGATTGCCGTGGCAATGGTTGAGGATGAAGCAACGGTCAAGCGCTTTTATAAAGAGAACGGGCACTACCGCCTTCAGCCCGAGAACAGCGGCATGGAACCTATTATTGTTAAAAGCTGCCGTGTTTTGGGCCGAGTGGTGGCGGTGGTGCGCCATCTTTCATAAAAAGCAATATTGGGGTATGCCGCGTTTTATGCCTGCTTTGCTTTAAAATTTTGGTCTGGGCCGCCGGTGTGCACGATCGACTGTGCAGCACCGGGCGGATGTCCGCCTGCCGATAGGGTCGGCTCCGGTTCATTCCGGAGCCGACCCTATAATTTTGCTTCGCGAGCCGCCTGCGTTCACAGCCGGTCTCAGGTATCCGCGTCATATGCCTCAGGCGTTTTGCCCTGTGGGGATACCGCGATGGACGATGGGTGTTTTTTATTTTCAGTTTCCGCCTAGAGAATGTGGTTCCTCGCTTGTGCGGGGGGCGCGGGTTTGCTATACTTAAATTATCATGGCTGATAACCGGGGGGAACGTCAATGCCGGCAGGTAGGAACGATAGAAACAGGACAAATACTTTTTGGACGATTATAGTTGCCGTTGAGACGGTGATATTACAGATTTTTGACGATAAACGGGTATTTGTGTTCGCTGCTATTTTTATTGCCGTCGCGCTGGTGTGGGAAGCCTCGTGGCGCTGGCGGCGCAACAAAAAGCGCAAAGGCGTTCTGCGGCGGTATGTGCGGCGTTGCCGCAGCCATACGCCGGAGCAGGCGTGCGGTCCGTTGGGCGACGCGGAGAGCGAGGATGAATGCCGCAAACGCGTGCAATATTTTAAAGGCCTGCTGAATGCGGGGGTCATCGACCGGGCGGAATACCACGACCTTGTGGCGAGTCTAAGCGCCAAGAAAGGTATTTGACGCGTGGCTGGTCGCTTGCATCCCCGGGCGGTGGGTGTTTTGGCGGTGAAGGTGCTGTATGCCACGCTTTAAGGCGGGTTTGATGGCTTGCTTGCCGGTGACGGGTCTGTTATACTGTAATTATAGAGACTATAACGACTATAAAAAGGAATGCCAAAAAGAAAAGCTGGATAAAATAGCCTTGAACCAACCGATATAAAGCTTTCGCGGCGAGCTTGGTGCGGCATATGCGGTCAGCGCTGTTTGTTATAAAAATTGCGGCTTTATTTGTTGACGATGACTGGAGGGGACATTGATGAACCGGAATGAAAAAAAGAAGGGCAGCCCCGCTCTCAGCCTGATCGTGCTCGCGGTGATTGCTGTCGCTAATATTTTTGGGTTTGTAGGCTTGCTCATTGTAGCGGTCATCGCCATGGCCGGCGTGGTATTTTGGACGATCGTCAAGGCGAGCCGTCAGAGCCCTGATGCCGGCGGCCCCGCGCGCCGCGCCGAGCAGTGGCCTGACGACCGGCGGTACCCCATGAAGGGCCGACCTGCCATCGGAAACCTGCGCGAGGATAACCGCCACCGTATGGAGGAGCTGGACGATTTATTCAAAGCGGGTATTATCGATCAGGCGGAATATCGTGACAGAATGGCGCAGATCAGGAACGAAGGCTTCTAATGACAGGATAAAAGAGCCGTAGCGGTTTAAAGTTTGTTGCATAACTGTGATCAAGCAGCAAACTTTCTGCGGCGGCTCTTTGTTGTTGCTGGGTTTTCTTGCTTTTTAAGGCGGTTTTCGGTATAATAATCTGATACAGGAGGAGAGAAAAGATGCTTTACAGACTCATTGGCGGATTGAGCTTCCAGGTTATTCTGGCGCGGCTGCTTGTTTTGATGACGGCCATTCCGGTGCATGAATTTGCACATGCGTGGGCTGCTGAAAAGATGGGCGACTCAACCGCGCGCTACTCCCGCAGGCTTTCCTTAAATCCGTTTGACCACATCGACCCGATCGGGGCGCTGATGATTTTGCTGCTGGGGATCGGCTTTGCCCGCCCCGTGCCGATCGATTCCCGAAACTTCCGAGACAATAAGATGGGCACCATTGTAACCAGTCTGGCGGGGCCCGTCTCTAATATTCTGATGGCGCTGGTCTGTCTAATTGTCGTCAAGCTTTTGCGGCTGGCCTTTATGGCGACGCAATTTGGGTTTTTAATCGGTATTTTTCAGGTTGTGAGTTTTATGGTCAGCGTCAATCTGAGCTTGGCGGTGTTTAACCTGCTGCCGATTCCGCCGCTCGACGGCTGGCACGCTGTCTGCCCGCTGCTGCCGCGCGCGCTTTACTGGAAGATCGCGCCCTACGAGCATCAGCTCGTCTGGATTGTGCTGCTGCTCGTCTGGACGGGCGCCTTCAACGGCATTATCGGCACGTTTGTCGGTTTGCTCTATCTGCTGCTCGACACGATGACCTTCTTTCTATAAACAGGCGCGGAAAGGAACGTTTAACCGATGACACAGCTCTCCTTTCGCCTGTCGGATTTCGAAGGCCCGCTTGATCTGCTGCTGCACCTGATCGCCAAGCACAAGCTCGATATTCTGGATATTGAAATCTCGGAGCTGCTGCGGCAGTACCTTGACTTTATAGAGAACCGCGCGGATCGCGACCTGGAGGTCGCCAGCGAATTTCTTGAGATGGCCGCGCGCCTCGTGCACATTAAAACCGTCATGCTGCTGCCGCGCCATGAGGAGGAAGCCGATGACCTCAAAGGCCGCCTGACCGGCGAGCTGATGGAATATCAGCTCTGCAAGCTGGCGGCGCAGCAGCTGGGGATACGCGCGCAGGCGCACCGCCTCTATGTACGCGCGCCCATGCCGCTTGAAACCGATGCAACCTATCGGCTGACCCATCCCGCGTCGGCGCTGCTTGATGCCTTATCGGTCACCACCGGCAGGGCGGTTCGCCGTCAGGCACTGCGCCCGGCGGCTTTTTCGGGCATTGTTAAGCGCCGGGTGGTGTCGGTCTCCTCCCGCATCATCCACCTGATGCGCAAGCTCTACCGGAACCCGGAAAGCCGTTTTGACGCGCTGTTTGAAGACCAGCGCGATCGCAGCGAGCTGGTGGCGACCTTTTTGGCGGTGCTTGAGCTCATCAAGGGCGGGCGCATCACCCTGTCAAACGACGGTGAAACGGTGCGTTTCAACCGCTCGGCAAAAACACTACAACAAGAGGAGCGGGTATGAGTAAGAAGGAACAAACGCTGCTTGCGGTGCTGTTCGCTGTGGGCGAGCCGATTGCGCCCGAGCGCATCGCTCAGGCGCTGGACATGAGCGCCGACGGGGTACGCGGGCTGCTTGAGCATCTGCGCGATACGCTGGATATGCAGGATGGCGCTTTGCAAATTTTAAATTTGGGCGGGCAATATCAGCTGGCCACCCGCCGGGAATATACCGAGGATATTCGCAAGGTCATGCAGGAGCGACGCAATGTCGCGCTCTCGCCCGCGGCGCTTGAGGTGCTGGCGGCGGTGGCCTATAACCAGCCGGTGACCCGCGCCTACGTCGAACAGGTGCGCGGCGTTGACTCAAGCGGCATCATCACGAGTCTGATCGACAAAGGGCTCTTGGAGGAGGAGGGGCGGCTTGAGCTGCCCGGCAGGCCGCTGGCCTACCGCACGACCGCGCATTTTCTGCGCACCTTCGGCCTCTCGTCGCTCGAAGAGCTGCCGATGACGGCGGTGGCCGACCTGCTCGAAGAGGCATTGCCCGGCGATTTAATCGAAGGGCAGATCGGGTTTGACGAGCAGCTTGTGACCGCCGGGGAATAGGATGGGTGTCGCATGAAGATATTCGGATGCATTTTGCTGCTGATTTTTCTGCTTTTATTGGCGCCAGTGCGGCTATATGTAAATTCTCAGCCGGAATTAACGGTCATCGTTAAATATTTCTGGTTTAAAAAGGGCATTCTTCCCAAGAGTGGGCAAGGCGGCGAGAAAAAGGCTACCGCGGAAAAGAAGCCTAAAGCCAAAAAAGCCCGCGAGAAGCGCGCGTTATCCTACACGCTGCAAGAGATACTCGAGCTGTTGCGCATTCTGCTGCGGCGCACCAGTCCGGCGGTGCGCCGCCTGCTGCGCCGCACCTCGCTGGCAAAGTTCCGCATGCGCATGATCGTCGCGGGGCAGGACGCGGCCGAGACGGCGATTAAATTCGGTAAGGTGAACGCGCAGGTGTTCACCGCCATAGCGCTGGTGGAAGGGCTCATCCGGCTCAAGGCCGACCAGATCGAAATTTTGCCCGGCTTTGGCGTCGCCAAAAGCGAGACAAGCTATTCGGGTGAGCTGCGGCTTCGCCCCTTCGCACTGCTGGTTGCGGGGGTGCAGATCGCTTTCTGGGGGCTGATCTCGGCCCTGCCGCTGTTTTTAAGATCACGCAACAACAAGACGTCGAAGAAAAGCGGCGGCGAGACGGCCGGCGCGCGAAAGGAAGATCAGAATGGACAAGAAACACCCCTTGAGCGAGGTGCTTGAAGCCTCTCTTGAAAACCTAAAAAAGCTTGTGGATGTCAACACCATCATCGGGGAACCGCTGAACATGTCCGACGGCACCACCATTATTCCGATTTCGAAGGTGAGCTTCGGCTTTGCGACCGGCGGGTCCGAGCTGCCGACCTCGAAGCCTACGAGCCCCTTTGGCGGCGGCTCGGGCGGCGGGGTGACAATTCAGCCGTTGGCCTTTCTGGTCGTTTCAAAGGGCGACGTCAAGCTTTTGCAGATGCAGACGGCCGACAACACCGCCGACCGCGTCGTCAACATGATGCCCGGCGTTATCGATAAGGTTTCGGGTATTATACAAGACCAGTTTGGCAAAAAGAAAGCGCAGGATCAGGAAGCTTAAACCGCGCTCTGCCGTTAAAAGCGAATCATTTTTTGCACCCGCCCGGAATATGTTTTTTTAATGAGGCGGGTGAAATTGATGAAAAAACGGATTATTTCTATTCTGCTGGCGCTGGTGTTGATGTGCGGAAGTCATCGGTCACTGGCGGCCGACGGCTTTTCCGCGGCAAAGGGCGCCGTGCTCATCGAGGCGTCGAGCGGGCGGGTGCTCTACGAAAAGGACAGCCACGAAAGGCTGCTAAACGCGAGCACCACCAAGATCATGACGGCGATTCTAACGCTGGAGCAGGATGGTCTGGACGATGCCTTTGTCGTCGATCCCAATGCGATTCTGGTCGAGGGCAGCTCGATGGGGTTGCAGGTGGGCGATCAGGTCACGCTGCGCACATTGGCTTGGGGTATGCTGCTGGCCTCGGGTAACGACGCCGCCAATGCGGCGGCGGTTCGCATCGATGGGAGCATTGACGCCTTTGTCACGCG
>DALYYK010000007.1:6496-22053 GCA_031983305.1 Candidatus Fimivivens sp.
CACGCGGATGAACGACAAGGCCAAAGAGATCGGCATGAACGACACCCACTTTTCGAGCCCCTCGGGACTCGAAGCCGGTGAGCATTACACGACCGCCTATGACCTCGCGCTGCTGTCGCGCTACGCGCTGCAAAACGATGATTTTGGCGAGATGGTGCGCTCTAAATCGGCGAAGCTCTATTACGGCAACCCGCCGTATCACCGCTGGCTGACCAACCACAACCGCCTACTGTGGCAGAGTGAGGATTGCATCGGCATCAAGACCGGCTTTACCAAGGCCGCCGGGCGCTGCCTTGTTTCAGCGGCGGAGCGCAACGGACTGACGCTGATTGCCGTCACGCTCAACTGCCCCAACGATTTTGGCATCCATAAGACCGCGTACGACCAGAGCTTCTCAGAGCTGGATTTTGTGGATTTTGAAGAGATGATCGCCCAGCTCTCGGTGCCGGTGACCGGCTCGACCGAGCCACGGGTCGCGGTAAAGCCGCTCTGGACGCCCGGCGCGTATCTCACCGCGCAGGAGCGCACCCACGTGCGCCTGAGCGTCGCGCTTGAAAAGTTCATCTATGCGCCCGCCCCCGAGGGGCAGATTGTCGGAAAGGCGACGGTTCTGCTTGGTGATGTGCCGCTCTCGGTCACGCCGCTGGTCACAGCGCAGGAACGCCCGGCCCGATTCCCTGAGACGCGCAGCATCATCCAGCGCGTTAAAGATTTTTTTGCGTTTCCCCAGAACTACCGCTTTCCGCTCAACGAGCGCTGGGATCCGAATTTAGAACAAAAAAGACAGAAACAGGCGGCCTCAGAGGCGTCTTAAACAAGCTTTATACATGTGGTTGTGTGTGCCGCCCGTGTTGCCTGCAGACTGTCAAAAAAGTCATACCTTCCCCGCACGGCGGCGCGATGGAAGCGACGCCGTGCCCCAAGGGGCCGCACAACCTGATTGGCGCGCATAATCTAGTAGCAAGTCTGGATGCGCGCCCACTGACGTTGGGTGGGTCGGTAACACCCTCACGTGGGGCATATAATCACCAATAACCGTATTCTTTAAGCCCCCTCAGGGGGTTTGGGGGTGAAAGCCCCCTCGGTCCCCTGCGGGGGCCAGGGGGTTGGGGGTGGGGGCCACTCCTGCGCGGCAGCGCTAAATAACTTCTGCCGTTTTGGCACAGCCGCCAAAAACGTATAGCTTTTTTGACAATCTGAATCAAGCTAATACCTGACAAGCAAGACAACGCGGCAACACACAAAAACCAAAGGACAGCTCCATTTTAAGCAAATTAATCGAGTGCAGAAAAGGATGGTCATAAATATGAGAATACACAAGGCGCTGTCGGATAACGGCATTGTATCACGCCGCAAGGCCGAGCAGCTGATCGAAGAGGGTAGAATTACCGTCAATGGCCACAAGGCCGGGCTGGGGCAGAGCATCGACCCCGCGCGGGATGTCATCCACATCGACGGCGAGCGGGTCATGTTCGAGAAGAAGGCTAAAAAGCTTTATATCATGCTCAACAAGCCGCGCGGCTATGTCACCACACTGGCCGACGAGCTGGGCCGACATTGCGTTGCGCAGCTGGTTTCGGATGTTCCCGCGCGGGTCTACCCGATTGGTCGGCTCGATAAAGATAGCGAGGGCCTGCTGCTTTTGACTAATGACGGCGAATTTGCCAATTTGATCATGCACCCGAGCCACCACATCTCAAAAACCTACCGTGTCACGGTGCGCCCGGATATCACCGAGGAGCAGCTTGTGGCGCTTTCGACCGGCGTGACGCTCGACGACGGCGTCACCACGCTGCCCGCGCAGGTGCAGGTTGAGGTTAAGGAGCCGGGCCGCGTCGTGCTGCGCCTGACGATCTATGAAGGCAAAAACCGTCAGATACGCCGCATGTGTGAGGCACTGGGGCTAGAAGTGGCCCGCCTGCGCCGCATATCGGTTGGGCCGGTCAAGCTGGGCATGCTGCAGCCGGGTAAATGGCGCGAGCTGACCCCGACTGAGGTGGGGGCGCTGCGCGGCGCGGTGACGATTCTAAACCCGCGCTCCGCCGAGGAGCCCAAGGACAGGCCCCGGGGCAGGGCAGCGGCCAAACCCCGCCCCCGCCCGACAACCCGCAAAGACGCCCCCAAGACGCCCCGGCGCGGTTGACAAACCCCGTGCGCAGGGGTATGATAACAGCAGCAAATAAGAGAAAACAAAAGCTTAAGCGAGCTTTGGCCACGGGTATTCCCAAAAGCGCTGGGCCTGAGGCGGTTTTGCCGTTAAAGCGAATCGCGACGCTGAAATGCCCGGAATATATTCGATATTTTGCGCTGTGCCTATACTCTTTTAGTGCATTCCCTATTTTGACCTTTACGCAGGACCCACAATAACTTTCACGCGCATTGCTTCGGCTTAACGCCGTGGACCGGTTTTGAAATATCGGTCCGCCTGTCGCGCAGGCGCTGGAATGCCGCGTACTAAAGGGGAGTCATACATGACCAGAAGCATGACCGGCTACGGTCGCAGCCAGCGGCAGCTCGACGGATGGGATATCACCGTTGAAATCAAATCGGTCAACCACCGCTATTTTGAATTTTCCTGCCGCGCGCCCCGCAGCTGCGGCTATATGGAGGATAAGCTCAAGGGCTTGGCGCAGAGCCGCATCTCACGCGGCAAGGTCGATCTCTATCTGCAGCTGGCCAACACCGGTACGCGCTGCGAGTCGCAGGTCAGGGTCAATCTTGAGCTGGCAAAATCTTATGTCGCGGCGCTGCAAGCGCTATCCGACGCGACCGGCCTGCCAAACGATCTTGATTTGGCGGCGCTGTCGCGCTACCCGGATATCCTGACGCCCGAACGGGTGGAGCTCGACGAGGACGCGCTGTGGCAGGCGGTCTCTCAGGTGGCGAACGAGGCGCTCGACCGCTTTGTGCAGATGCGCGAGACCGAGGGTGCCCGCCTGCGGGAGGATATTCTACAGCGGCTCGGCACCGTTGAGCGGCTGACCGAAACGGTACAGGCACAGAGCCCCCAGACGGTCGAGGCCTATCGGGCACGGCTTTATCAAAAGCTAGGCACTTTATTGGCCGACCGCAATATCGATGACGCGCGGGTCTTGACCGAGGCGGCGATTTTTGCCGACCGCGTCGCGGTGGATGAAGAAACAGTTCGCCTTAAAAGTCATCTTGCGCAATTCCGCGACATTTTGACCCAGCCCGACCCTGTCGGACGCAAGCTCGATTTTCTGACGCAGGAATTAAACCGCGAGGCGAACACCATTGGCTCAAAGGCACAGGACGCCGAGATTGCGGCGGTGGTTATTGCGCTTAAAAGCGAACTTGAAAAAATACGCGAGCAGATACAAAACGTTGAATAGGAGGCGTGCAGCTTGAAACTGATCAATATCGGCTTTGGGAATATGGTGTCGGCGCGCAAGCTCGTGGCGATTGTCAGCCCCGAGTCGGCCCCGATCAAGCGTATCATACAGGATGCCCGCGACCGTGGCTCGCTGATTGACGCGACCTACGGGCGGCGCACCCGGGCGGTTATCATAACCGACTCGGACCATGTAATCTTGTCGGCGGTGCAGCCCGAAACGGTGGCAAACCGCCTCGATGACGATGAGGATGACGTACAGGATGATGCATAACCGAGGACAGCTGATTGTTTTTTCCGGCCCCTCGGGCGTGGGCAAGGGGACGCTGCTCGCCCCGCTGCTGATGCCCCGCGGGCCGCTGACAATGTCCATTTCGGCGACATCCCGTCAGGCTCGCCCCGGCGAGGTGGACGGCGTACATTATCATTTTGTCAGCCGGGAAGAATTTTTAAAGATGGTGGCGGACGGCGACATGCTGGAATACACCGAGTATAACGGCAATTATTACGGCACGCCCCTCCACTTTGTCGAGCAACAGCTCGACGCGGGACATAATGTGATCTTAGAGATTGAAACCAAGGGCGCCGCTCAGGTGCAACGCCTATGTCCCGACGCGCTGATGATTTTTGTCATGCCACCCTCGATCGACGCGCTGATTGCCCGGCTTACGCGCCGGGGCACCGAGACCGAAGCCGAACGCGCGGGCAGAATCGCCGCCGCCGAGGGAGAGATCGCCCTGGCGGATCATTACGATTTTGTCGTGTTTAACGATGACATAGAATCTGCCAGAGAACAGCTGCTGTGCGCGATCAGCGCGGGTAGACTGATTACCCGGCTCAACCGAAAAAGAATTGAAGAGGTGCTAGAAACATGTTAAGACCAGCTATGAGTGAAATTCTTGACCGAAATCAGGACTGCTACGCCTTTGTGGTAGCTGTTGCCAAGCGCGCCCGAGACCTTGCGGACAACGCCGAAGAGCAGCACGACATTTTAGAGGGCAAGCCCGTCAAGCTTGCGGTGGATGAATTTGCTTCGGGCAAAAGCAAATTTGCAGCCCGTGGCGAGGCGCAGCTCTAATCGATGAATATCGCGCGCGTTGTCGTCGAAAAAGCGACCTACGCCTACGACAAGGATTATGACTACCTGCTGCCCGAGACGATTTGCGCCAAGGCAGGATGCCGTGTGCTGGTGCCGTTCGGGGCGGGTGACCGCGCCCGTGTCGGGCTGGTGCTGTCGGTCTATGCCCATGAGGGAGAAGTCCCCGCGCGGCTCAAGGCAGTTCACACGCTTTTAGACACCGCGCCGCTGCTAAACGACGAGGGGCTGTCGTTGCTCGCGGCGGTGCGTGCGGCGACCTTCTGCACCTGGTTTGAGGCATTGCGTGTCCTAATTCCGCCCGGCTTAGGGCTAAAGGTCAATATGGGCCTTACGGCGGCGCGTGACCAACAGGAGGCGGCCAAGACTCTCTCGCCCGAAGCGCAGCAGCTTTATGCGCTGCTTGCCGCTGGTGGCAAAATGCTGCCTGAGGATAAAGCGCTCACGGCGCTGGGGTTTTCAAACGGGGCGCCCTGCGTTGAGGAACTGGTATCTGCGGGTCTTGCGACGCGCGGACGGCTTATTAAAAAGCGCATTGCCGACGAGCGCGCCGTTATGACGCGGCTCGTCGAGACTGATGCGATTGAAGCGGATTCAAAAAAGTATACCGCCAAGCAGCAAGCTGTTATCAGCTTACTGGAGCAGGTCGGCTGCGCCTCGGTGCGCGAGCTGGGCTATTTTGCGGGCGCCACCCGCGCGGTGATCAGCCGTATGCAAAAGCAGGGGCTGCTTGAGTTGTTTGAGGAGATTACCCCGCGTAAAACAGCCGATAAAGCCCAAACACCGCTTGATACCGCACCGATTATCCTGTCCGAGAGGCAGCAGCAGGTATTTGATACGCTGCGCGCGCTCGGCGCTAAAAACGAATTCACCACCTCGCTGCTGCATGGCGTAACCGGCAGCGGCAAAACACAGGTTTTTTTACGCCTTATAGAAGATGTGCTGGCTAGGAACCGGCAGGCGATGGTTTTAATCCCCGAGATCTCGCTGACGCCGCAGACCGTCGCAAAATTCAACGCGCGTTTTGGCGCGCGGGTAGCGGTGCTGCACTCGTCGCTCTCAATGACCGAGCGGCTTGACGAGTGGCAGCGCATCCGTGAAGGCAGAGCCGATATTGTCGTTGGCACGCGTTCGGCGGTGTTCGCGCCGCTACAGAACATCGGGCTTATCGTCATCGACGAGGAGCAGGAGCACACCTATCATTCCGAAAGCGCGCCCCGCTACCACGCGCGGGATATCGCCCGGCTGCGTGGCAAGACGCATGGCGCACAGGTGCTGCTCTGCTCGGCAACGCCCTCGGTCGAGAGCTATTACAACGCCGTTAACGGCCGCTATCACTTGGTCGAACTCGGCGAGCGCTATTCGGCCAACCCGCTGCCCGACGTGCTGACGGTGGACATGCGCACCGCGCCGGTGAGCGCCGCTTCAAGCACGCTCTCAGAAGAACTTTGCGAGCAGCTTCGGGAAACAATCGAGCGCGGCGAGCAGGCCATTTTGCTTTTGAACCGCCGCGGCTATAATACGATGGTCAAATGCTCCTCCTGCGGGGAGGAAGCGCGCTGCCCCCACTGCTCGATTCCGCTGACCTACCACGCGGCCAACCGCAGGCTCGTTTGCCACTACTGCGGTTATACCCGGGCCGAAAACGCGCCGTGCGGCCATTGCAAGAGCGCCATGCTGCGCTATACCGGTGTTGGCACCCAGCGCATCGAGGAGGAGCTCAACACGCTGTTTGCGCCCGCACGCATTCTGCGCATGGATATGGACACCACGATGTCGCGCTTTGCGCACCAGCGCGGGTTCGAGGCCTTTGCCAGAGGCGATTATGATATCATGGTCGGCACCCAGATGGTCGCGAAGGGGCTCGATTTTCCCAACGTGACGCTCGTGGGGGTGCTGACGGCCGATCAGTCGCTTTACAGCGAGGATTTTCGCAGCTTTGAGCGGACATTCTCGCTGATCACACAGGTGGTGGGGCGCTGCGGGCGGGCCGAAAAGCCGGGCCGTGCCGTCATACAAACCTTCACGCCCGAAAACCGCATTCTCGCGCTCGCCGCCGCGCAGGACTACAAAGCGTTTTACGCCGAGGAAATCAGCTATCGCCGAGTGGGGCTGTATCCGCCCTTTTGCGATATGGTCTGCGCCGTGTTCTGGGCCGAAAAAGAAGCGGTTGCCGTTGACAGCGCCAAAGCCTACAGCCGTCAGTTTATTGAGCTGGCACGTCAAAATTATCCCGACCTGCCGATACGGCTGCTCGGCCCCGCCGAATGCCGACCCTACCGCGTGGCGGGGCGGTATCGCTGCCGGCTGCTGGTCAAATGCCGCAGCGGCAAAAGAACGCGGGCGCTGTTTGCCGAGATGCGCGAATGGTACCATCACCGAAAAAATACGGCGGCGCTGACGCTGGATTTTTATTACGATTCCAACCTCTGATAACCGCCGTTTTTGGCGTGACGCTCAAACGAAAGGATGTTTCAAAGTGGCAATACGCAGAATTTTAAACGAGACCGACGAGATACTGCGCAAGACCTCCCGCCCGGTGGAGAAATTTGACGACCGGCTTCACACGCTGATAGACGATCTGGCCGAAACGATGGAAGAGGCCAACGGTGTCGGGCTGGCGGCCCCGCAGGTGGGGGTTCTGCGCCGCGTTGTAACCATCGATGTCGGTGACGGCGTTATTGAAATGATCAACCCCGAGGTGGTTTACGAAAGCGCCGAGCAGATCGACGACGCCGAAGGCTGCCTATCCTCCCCCGGAGAATACGGCATGGTCAAGCGTCCCAAGAAGGTGCGCGCCAAATATTTTGATCGGCATGGCAATCTGTGCGAGATTGAGGGTGAGGGGCTTTTAGCCCGCGCCATCTGCCACGAGACCGATCACCTTAACGGCAGACTGTTTAAAGATCTCGTTTCAAGAATGCTCGACGAGGACGAATATTAAATAATATGCAACGGCTCGCCCCTTTACGGTTTTGCTGCTCTTTAATGCACAATGATCCCATGTGCTCATAGCGTACGTTGCCCGTGCGGCGTGCGCCAGTGTGTGCCTCAAGAGGCCTCTAGCCTAATTGGCGTGCATAATCACGTAATATACGCGTCTACTGACGGCGTATGGGAGGCTAACACCTTCACGTGGGTCTACAATCATCAGGAACCGTATTCTTTAAGCCCCTCAGGGGGACCGTTCCTGCGCGCGAGCGCAACAACAGGTGTTGCCATTTATGAGGATTGCCAAAAGAATAATAAGCATCACTTTCAGACCGATACGGTATCAAGCGCATCAAGACGTGGACGCTTTTAACGGCTATTTATGCCGGTAGAGCGCGGCAGGGAGGAATATTCAACCATGAGAATTGTGTTTATGGGCACGCCCGATTTTGCGGTACCCGCGCTGCAACGCTTGATCGACGACGGCCACGAGATAGCGGCGGTCTACAGCCAGCCCGATAAGCCGCAGGGGCGGCATTTTGAGCTGACCCCGCCGCCCGTCAAGGTCTTGGCGCGGCAGCATGGCATTGCGGTTTATCAGCCCGAGACGCTTAAAGACGCCGCCGCTCAGGAACAGCTTGCATTGCTCGCGCCGGAGCTCATTGTGGTGGCGGCCTATGGCAAGATATTGCCTCAGGCGGTGCTGGATATCCCGCCCAAGGGCTGTATCAACGTGCACGGCTCCTTGCTGCCCAAATATCGCGGGGCCGCGCCGATTCAGTGGGCGGTCATCAACGACGAGCCGGTCACCGGCGTGACCATCATGCAGATGGCGCAGGGGCTCGATACCGGCGACATGCTGTTGCAACAAGAGACGCCAATTGGCGCGGACGAAACGGCGGGTGAGTTGTTTGAGCGCATCGCCGCGCTGGGTGCCGAGGCACTGTCAAAAGCGGTCGCGTCGTTGGATACCCTCACGCCCGTCCCACAGGACGACGCGCTGGCCTGCTGGTCGCCGCCGCTCAAAAAAACCGATGGTGAGATCGACTGGTCGCAAGATGCAAAAGCGATTTACGCACGCATTCGGGGCGTGACACCTTGGCCGGGCGCGTATACGCTGTTTAACGGCAAACGGCTGAAGGTTCACCGCGCGGCTGTATTTACGGCGCATAATAGCATGCCCGGCGCGCTGCTGGATGACAAGCGCCTGCTGATCGGCTGCGGCAGCGGCGCGATCGAGCTGCTCGAGGTTCAGCTCGAGGGCGCAAAACGCATCGCGGCGGCGGATTTTATCCGCGGGCAGCGGCTGACTTTGGGCAAGCTATTCTAAAATACCTTTTAAAGGAGGAGTTTGCATGTTTGGACTTGGCGGATATTACGGCATTGACAGCCTTTACCTGATTTTGGTGCTGCCGGCCATCCTTTTCTCGCTGTGGGCGCAGACCAAGGTGCAGGGCACTTTTTCGCGTTATCATAAAGTCCACAGCTATTCCGGCTACACTGGCGCGGACGTGGCCCGGCGCATCTTGGACGATAACGGGCTTTATAACGTGCGCATCGAGCATATTAAAGGCTCGCTGACCGACCACTACGACCCAAAGGATCAGGTCGTCCGTCTTTCGGACAGCGTCTATGGCAGCAACTCGATTGCGGCGCTGGGCGTTGCCGCGCACGAGACGGGGCATGCCGTGCAGCACGCCACCGGCTACGGGCCGCTGAGCATCCGCAACGCGATTATTCCGATGACGAACTTCGGCTCGCAATTGGCTATGCCGCTGATTTTGGCGGGCTTTTTGCTCAACTTTGAATCGTTGATCGGCATTGGTATCCTCTGCTTTGCGACGGTGACGCTATTTCAGCTCATCACGCTGCCGGTGGAGTTTGACGCGAGCGCCCGCGCCATGCGCACGCTCGACGGCGACGGCATTTTGCAGGGCGACGAGGTGCCCCAGACCCGCAAGGTGCTCACGGCCGCCGCGCTGACCTATGTGGCCGCGCTGATTGTTTCGGCGGCGCAGCTATTGCGCCTTGTGCTGCTGTTTAACCGCAGGCGCGATTGATTTTTTAGCCGACAAAGGCCTTTTGAAAAGCCTTAGGCTTTTGATAATGTTATGGACAAAGCCAATCGCCGGGGCAAAAATGTCTGGAATACATCGCGTGTTCCTGCGCTTTTACGCCTTGCGCTTGTGATTTGCCAACGCATTCCCTTTATTTTGCTTTAAAAACATTTAAAACGGGTATTCCTGTGGCAATTTTGCCGTCCCGCGCTGTTTCAAGACCGGCAGACTATCGATCAGCCCTTGTCCGTATCGTCCGCTCAGAACGGACAATTTGTTTAGCTTTTTCGGAATACCCGTATCATTCTATCCGCGACAGTGTCGCCCTGACGGCACAGAAAGGATCATGCATGAGTATTACTGCCCGACAAGTGGCGGCTAAGGCGCTGCTGCGCGTTGACCGCGGCGGCTATTCGCAGCTGACGCTGGACGCCGCGCTCGAAAAAGCGCGGTTGCCCGCGCGTGATGCGGCCTTTGCCTCGGCGCTGTTTTATGGCACGCTGGAACGGCGCCTGACGCTGGACCACTGCATTGCAAAATACGCGCGGCACCCGCTGACCGACACGGTGGCGGCCATTCTGCGGCTGGCATTCTATCAGCTCATCTATATGGATTCTGTCCCAAACCACGCCGCCGTCGATGAGGCCGTGAATATGGCCAAGGCGATGGGGCAGCGTGCCGCTTCAGGCATGGTCAACGGCATGCTGCGCGGCTTTTTGCGCGATGGCTGCGCGATTCCGCCCGTCTCAGGCGGGCTGGCCGCCAAACTTGCAATTGAATATTCCTGCAACGAGGATCTGACCGCACTGTTTTTAGACTGGTGCGGCGAGCAAGAAACGCGCGCGCTGCTTGCGGCTTCTATGGGCCGCCCGCCGCTTTATATCCGCGTCAACACGCTTAAAACCGATGCCGAGACGCTGCTTTCGCATCTTTCAAAACATGACTGCAAGGCCGTTGACCGTCTTTTGGACGGCAACTGCATTGAGATAGAGGGCGACGCGGTGCACACCGTGTCGCATAAAATAGGCTTTTTCCATGTGCAGGACGTTTGCTCGCAGCAGGCGGCGCTGGTGCTCGGGGCCGCCCCCGGCGAACGCATTTTGGATGTCTGCGCGGCGCCCGGCTCCAAGAGCTTTGTGCTGGCGCAGCAGATGCAAAACCGCGGTGAGGTTGTCGCCTGCGACGTCGCCCCCGCGCGGCTCGAACTGATCCGCCACGGCGCAAAGCGGCTTGGCATCGACATCATTACGATAAAAACCAACGACGGGACCGTGTATAACGACGATCTGGGGCAGTTTGACCGCATCCTCTGCGACGTGCCCTGCTCGGGGCTGGGCGTCTTGCGCCGTAAGCCTGAGATCAAATATCGCAGCGCCGAATCGCTGGAGGGGCTGCCCGAGCTCCAGTATAAAATCCTAAAAACTTCCGCACACTATTTAAAAGTGGACGGCGTTTTGGTTTATTCTACCTGCACCGTCAACCCGGCCGAAAATGAGCGGGTGGTCGAAGCCTTTTTGAAGGAAAATCCCGACTTTTCACCGGCGCCCTTTGAGGGAGCCGACTGGTACAAGACCTTTTTGCCCCAAGCACAGGGCGGCGACGGCTTCTTTATTTCACGCATCAGGAGAGACAGATGAACGCACAGCAGACAAACGCCGAAAAACTGGATATTCTCTCGCTGCTGCCCGACGAGCTCGAAGCGCTCGTGCGCGAGATGGGGCAGCCCGCATTTAGGGCAAAGCAGCTTTTTGGCTGGCTGCACGGCAAAATGGCGGATGGCTTTGACGAGATGACCAATCTGCCGGCGACGTTTCGCACCGCGCTGACCGAACGCTGCTACATCACGCAGCTTGAGGTCAGGCAATGTCAGACCGCGTCGGATGGCACGACTAAATATCTGTTTGCGCTACCCGACGGCAACACCATCGAGTCGGTGCTCATGCGGCACGACTACGGCAATTCGTTGTGTATTTCGTCACAGGTAGGCTGCCTGATGGGCTGCCGGTTTTGCGCCTCGACGATCGGGGGCAGGGTGCGCAACCTGACCGCCTCCGAGATACTCGCCCAGCTCTACACCGTGACCAAAGAGACCGGCGAGCGGGTCGATTCGGTCGTCATGATGGGCATCGGCGAGCCGCTTGATAACTTTGAGAATGTCGTGCGGTTTTTAGAACTGGTGCGCGACCCTAACGGCTTAAACCTTTCGCACCGGCATATTTCGCTCTCAACCTGTGGGTTGGTGGATAAAATTGACGATTTAGCTGCACTTTCTTATCAGTTGACCCTCTCGGTCTCGCTACACGCCTGCGACAATGAGACGCGCGATCAGATTATGCCGGTCAACAAGCGTTATCCGATCGAGACGCTGCTGGCGGCTTGCCGCCGGTACTTTGATAAAACCGGGCGGCGCATCTCGTACGAATATGCACTGATCGCGGGGGTCAACGACAGCCCGCAGCAGGCTAGAAAGCTCTTGGCGCTGCTCAAAGGCCAGGGCTGCCATGTGAACTTAATCCCGGTCAACCCGGTGGCCGGAACCGGCTTTACGCGGGGCAGCCGCAAGCAGGCCGAGGAATTCAGGGACATATTGACGGCGGGCGGACTTTCCGCTACGATCAGGCGAGAGCTTGGCGGCGAAATAGACGCCGCCTGCGGACAGCTGAGAAGAAAAGACGCGAAAGGGGGCGATGCGCAATGTGGATAGCGGGCGACACCCATGTGGGGCAGAAACGGCATAACAATCAGGATGTGTTCTTGGCCGAGGCGCTCGACGCCAAACAGCTGCTGGTGGTCTGTGACGGCATGGGCGGCGAACAGGGCGGCGAGCAGGCCAGCGAGCTGGCGCTTGAGGCGGCGGCGGCAATGCTGCGCCGAGATTTAAAGGGCGTGACCGATGAGCAGGCGATACGCCGGGTGCTCGAGTGCGCGGGAGCTGCGGCTAACAGCGTGGTCTTTGACGCGGCGCAGGCTGACAGCGCCCTGACCGGTATGGGCACAACGCTCGTAGGCGCGGTGGTGCTGGCGCATAACGCGCATTTTATTCATGCGGGCGATTCGCGGGCCTATCTGCTGCGCAACGACGTGCTGACCCAGCTCACCGTTGACCATACCGTCGTGCAGATGCTCATCGACCGGGGCGAGATCTCTCAAGAGGATGCTAAAAATCATCCCCAGCGGCATTATATCACCCGCGCCGTCGGGGTTGCGCCGCAGATCAGCTACGATATTTTTTCGATCGACCTGCTGCCGAACGACACGCTTTTGCTTTGCAGCGACGGCCTTTATAATTATATGAGTCACGAGGACATCTGCGCGCTGACCGCCATTTCCGTGCGGCGCAAGAGCGTCGCACCGCTTATTGAGCGTGCCAACGAGAACGGCGGCGGCGACAATATTACCGCGGTGGTTTGCTGCGTAGCCGAGGAGGTGGGCGCGCTTGGATAGCTTTATCGGAAAAAAGATTGAGGGGCGCTATCAGATCAGCGAGCTGATCGGTGTCGGCGGCATGGCCAATGTTTATAAGGCCACTGACCTTTCAGATGGCAAGACGGTCGCGGTCAAGGTGCTGCGCGAGGAGTTCTATGAGAACGAAGAGCTGCTGCGCCGC
The DNA here is from genome assembly GCA_031983305.1 of Candidatus Fimivivens sp. Taxonomy (GTDB): domain Bacteria; phylum Bacillota; class Clostridia; order Oscillospirales; family Ruminococcaceae; genus Yanshouia. Next base: position 19,540 of record DALYYK010000007.1, read on the forward strand.
TTTAAAAACGAGAGTAAGGCCATCGCCATGCTGTCGCACCCCAACATCATTGAGGTTTACGACGTTTGCTTTTCGCACAACATGCGCTGCATCGTCATGGAATATATCGACGGCATCACGCTCAAAGAATATATGGAGGAGCAGCGGCCGCTTGGCTGGAAAGAGACGGTGCACTTTATCCTCCAGATTCTAAAGGCGCTGTCTCACGCGCATTCCAAGGGCATTGTCCATCGGGACATCAAGCCCCAGAACGTGATGCTGCTCGCCGACGCCAAAATTAAGATTACGGATTTTGGCATTGCGCGGTTTGCCAGAAGCGAGTCGCACACGCTGACCGACCGTGCCATCGGCTCGGTGCATTACATCAGCCCTGAGCAGGCGCGGGGCGACCATACCGACCAGCGCGCCGATATCTACTCAATTGGCGTTATGCTCTACGAGATGCTCACCGGGCAGCTGCCGTTTGACGCCGACAGCCCTGTTTCGGTCGCGTTAAAGCAGATCGAAGTCGAAGCGCCGTCGCCGCGCGGCATTAACCCCGACATCCCCGAGGGACTCGAGGAAATTACGCTGCGCGCGATGGAGAAGGATCCCGACCGGCGCTATCAGTCGGCGGACGACATGCTCAAAGATATCGAGGCGTTTAGACAAAACCCCTCGGTGCATTTTGAATATCAATATCTGACCGACGACAAGGCGCAGAGCGACCATTTCAGCCGCAATATGCGCCACGCAAAGCAATTGCGCGACGGCAAGGGAGAACGTATGACACCAAAACGACCGAGAAAACCGATAGAAAAAGAACAACCGACGCCAAACCGCGCCGGCCGCCGCGATTATGAGGAAGAAGAGCCGCGCAGAGGCTCCATTTTGATGGCGCTTGCGGGTATTACGGCGGCGTTTGTCGTCATTTCAGTCGCGTTTATCGGCGCGATGCTGTATTTGAATAATCCGCTCGAGAAGGTTCCGGATGTCATCATGCCGGACCTGACCGGGCTTAAGTACGATGCGATCAAAAACGCACAGGAATATTCCCGATTTATTCTTGAGGTGGAGGATAACCAATATAACGACCTCTATGAGCGCGGCGCGGTGGTCAGCCAAAAACCCAAGGCAGGCACCAAGGTCAAGGAGAATTCGGTCGTGCGCCTCGTCATCTCAAACGGCACCAAGGTCGTGCTGATGCCCAATCTGATCGGCATGGAGGAGACCGAGGCCTATCAGGAGCTGGCGAACCTTGATCTCTCGTATCAAAAGGCCGAGGTGTTTTCACAGCAGCCGGTCGGCACCGTTGTGGCGACCGACCCGGGCTTTGGCAGCGAAATTCCCGCCTCGACGATGGTCAAGGTGCAGATCAGCATGGGCCCCGAAAACAAGGTGGTCGCGGTGCCCGATCTTCGCGGCATGGATATCGACGCAGCCAGAGCGCTGTTGCAGCAGCTCGGGCTTGAAATTGGCGGCATCAGCTATGTCACGAGCGACAAGGCACAGAACATTGTTATCTCGCAGGATCCCGCGCCGACCTCTCAGATCGCCACTGGGGCGTTCGTTAACCTGAATGTGTCGGGCGGCGAGAACCAGAAGAATCAGATTACGCTGCATATTCCGCTGCCTAACGACGTGACCGATATTGTCAAGATGCAGGCCATGTTCGACGGGCGCATCCTGCGCGAAGAGCGGTTGCAGCCTTCCACCGCGCTGTATTGGAAGCCGATGTTTGAGGGCTCGGGCACAGCTAAGATCTTTATTCTCTATAACGACTTCCTGTACCAGACCTACGAGGTGAACTTCAACACCGGCGGTTACACGCTGGCGGAAGATAATTCTGAAATGCACCGTTAAAGAGGAGACTTTCATGCCACAGGGACGCATCATTCGGCAGACAGGCGGATTTTATTACGTTGACACCGGCGACGCGGTTATCGAGTGCCGCGCCCGCGGGCTGTTTCGCAAGCAGGGCATCATCCCGCTGGTGGGGGATATGGCCGAGGTGGAGCCCACCGACGGCGGCAAGGGCTTTGTTACCGCCCTCACGGCGCGTAAAAACAGCCTGGCTCGCCCGCCGGTTGCAAATATCGACCGCCTGCTGCTGATTCTTTCGATCACCGATCCGGCGCCCAATCTTCTGGTTGTGGATAAAATGCTGGCCATCGCCGAATATAAGGGCATCGACGCGGCCATTGTTGTGACCAAGGCTGACTTAGCGGATACCGATCCTCTGTGCAGCCTCTACCGCTTGGTCGGTTACGAGGTGCTGTGCATCAACAGTCTGGCCGATTCGCCGCAGGCGGTCGCCGCGTTGATCAAAGGGCAGCTTTGTGTGTTGGCGGGCAACACCGGCGTGGGCAAATCGACGCTTTTAAACGCGATTGACCCCGCGCTGGCGCTCAAAACAGGTGAGACGAGCCAGAAGCTCGGGCGCGGGCGGCACACGACCCGCGTCACCGAGCTGTTTGCGCTGTGCGGCGGCCTGATTGCCGACACACCGGGCTTTTCTTCGCTTGAGACGGCGCA
>DALYYK010000008.1:0-19417 GCA_031983305.1 Candidatus Fimivivens sp.
ACGATATGAGCATTCTCCAGAAATATGTGGAGGGGTCCGTCTATGTCAAAGTTTATGCCACTGTAAAAAATATCTCTGATGAAATACAGTTTGCACAGGATCCTCTGCTCTGCATCGTTCGAGACGGAGAGTACGACGCCGAGCTATCGGACAATTCGCGCAACAGTGATGTATGGAATTTTGAAACCGAAGGAATGTATTTTGAGGAGACAATCGACCCCGGCAAAACGAATAGCGGCTGGACGGTGTTCCAATTAAAACCGGACGAAAAAGAAATCATCATGAAATATAACGTCATGTATGATACCGTTAAATTTAAGCTCCCAATAGCCTAAGCGTGCGAAAGGAGATATCGTTATGAAACGAAAAATACTATCCCTTTTGCTTGCAGTCGCTATGCTGTTGTCCTTAATGGCGGGGCTTTCCGGATGCGGCTCTGGTAATCAGGCTATGACTCCCGGCACACAGAAATCTGAAACCTTTACGGTGGAGGACGGACAGACGGCATTGGCCTCAGAGGACGGTGCGGCGATAGACTTTGGCTGTCTGCTGGAGGCTGGCGATGAACTCACCATACAAAAGGTATCGCCCGCGTCAATAGACAGCGATGTTGAAATCTACGCCTACGATTTCAAGCTGTCCTCCGGACAACCGGAGGGCACTGTCGAGCTGGCCATACCCTATGACGATGCGGGGCTTGGCGCCGATGAGGAGCTGCTGTCGGTCTGCGGTAAGTATCTCAACGAACAGAGCGGTCAGTGGGAGGATGTCCTTTATACGGTGGACGCTGAAGCCAACAAGGTGCATATTCTCACCGACCACCTCTCCACCTATAGCGTGTTTAAGGTCACGAACGCAGGAAAGCGCAGCGAATACATTTCCGATGTCAACGTCTACGCCGCTTACATGACGACAAAGCAAGCGGAGCAGCTGCTCAAAACCTACGCCGAGCAGGGTGTGTCGTGGCAAGAGGATGTTATATCAGCGTTTCTAAATGCAAACAACTCACTGCCGATGTTCGCTGAAACAAATATCCCAACTCTCGTATCGCTTGGAGGCGCATACGACGATATGATCACCGAACCGTTCGGCAACGCGTTGACGGTTTTGGGCATCGCGACCTCCTGCACCCAGTTCGCGTATGATGCATACAGCAACGGGCTGACAAGCAAGGAAACGTCGATCAGCGGAATGAAAACCGTGTTGAATCTGGGGCTGAATTTGGCATCGTCAAAGAAATATCTGTTGGATTCATTTCAGGTGGCCTATGTGGGCGTTGGAGTGATCGACATCGCGCTTACCGATGTGATGAATTTCGCCATCGACACCAAGTATGAAAGCACAAAAAATATGTACGACGCCTATTACGCAAGACCCGAAAACAAGCGCCGTGTCAAGGATTGGTACGATTTATTCAAGAAGATATACAAAGAAAACAAATCCGCCCCGCAGACAGCTCTCGACAAAATGCAGAGCGAGATTGACAACTATGTAAACAAATACTGGGAGGTCGCAGCAAGCGACTGGGATTCATGGATAGACGCCTTTGACAAAAACGGCAATCTGTCCAAGTATCCGTGGCCGTCGGAGAGCGACCGCGAAAAAATATCAAGTAATTACAAAGCTGAGCTCTATGATTACCTTCAGGTTATGTTCCAGTCTCTGAGCCGGGATATGTATTTTGATGCTCTCAGTCGGAGAGAAAAGGAGTATAAACAGCTCGCCGCACAGCTCAACACGATATATACCATCACGATAAAGGAACAGGAGATAGAGGGCGAGCAGCCCAAATGGGCAAACTGCTATGTCAAATTGGCGCCGCTCTCCGATAAGGCTACCGCAAAAGCATGGACAATCAAGTTGGATGATAAATCAAACGGGCAGTTGAAATTTACTCTGCTTGCCCACGAAACAGCAGGATTCCCGATAAAACTGGAATTCTTTAAAACGCAAAAGGATTGGGAGGAGGGTAAGGTTGCGGCGAGCACAAAGCTAAAACCGTTTACAAACACCGAAAAAACCTTCACCATAAAAACGCAGGCGGAAAAGGTTGACTGTTCAGGAACCTTCACAGGCGTACTTCATGTCGCGGAAACAGGTAAGGACATTGATGTGACAACTGCAGTCACATTTGAAAAGGATTTTGGCGACGGCTCTTACTATAAAATCGTCTGCTCAAATAATGAAACCCAGAGCACCTACATCAACGGCAGCTATTTTGTGCGGTGGTCGACAGGCGAGGCAAATATTGCGGGAGCAAAATTTGTATTCTCCGCTGACGGAACATCGTTCAGTGCCTCAATGCGAGACCACAACGATAAAGAGTGGGGCGTGATTACCTGTCAGAGGTAAAAACGACCCCAAGCACAAGATATGTCGGCCAACATGAGAAAACAGCGCACAATAATCGGATCAAACAAACTGGAGGCATATCCATGAGAGATAATATTCCATCTGCGGGCAGAGGCAATAAAATCTTGCCCGCAATACTGATCGCGGCCAATCTGCTGATGCTTGTGATAGGCGTTCTCACCATACCGCCCAATTTGCCGTCAGCAGCAGTAAAGGAATCTCCTGCGCCGAGGACGGAGCAAACAGCGCTCGTTACACCGGCATCGGAGAAAGAAACCCCGCCTGCGGCCACGGAAAGCGGTAGTATTCCCGCGCCGGAGGTAACAGGCGTGAGCTTATCCACGGAGGAACGCCCCGATTTGGAGGACTTTCTCTGGTACACAGAGGACGTGGTTTATGACGGAGTTCCATCCGATGCGAATATCATAGACAATATCGGCCCGTTGACCGGGAGCTGGAAAGCGCTGATTATTTACGACCCCAATAACGAATACGATGCGGGCGCTATGGAGTTTCTCAATGTCGCCCTTGCAGGTGCGGCGGAGAGCCTGAGCCTCACCCTCGACTGGTATCAAATTTTTTGGGCCAACGAGGGAGAGAGCTTCGATGAAACGGATATGGAGGACGGCGTATTCAACGGCAAGTGGGAAAACGGCGGCCTGTGGGCATCCGGTGCGGGAACGATTCGCCTGACACAGTTCTACGAGCAAAGCGGAAAGCAATACGCCATCGGCACGATGGATACGCCCGACGGGATACCGGCGCTTGTGGCGCTGGTGCGACCATAAGGAGGTGCAGATATGGGAAAATATTGTACGAATTGCGGCAAGGAGCTTCATACCGGCGCTCGCTTCTGCGCTAAATGCGGCAAACCTGCTACCGACGCACCTGTTCAGATGCCAACACAGGCTCTATCGCCGCCGACAACTCAACCTGTACAGAAGGCCGGACGACCCGTGGCATCAAGACAAGCCAGGCAGCCTGCAGCACCTATACAGACCGGTTTCGTAGCTCCGCAGTCCAAACCTACTGCGCAGTCGCAGGGTGTACATTTACCTCAGCCTGTTTATACGGCACCTGCTTATGCACAAATGGAACGCCCGAATAAAGGATCAAAAACAAAAAATGGCCGTGCTTCGCTTTGTATCGTGCTTGCTATTGTACTTTTTTTTCAAACTGTTGCCGTAGCTATGTACGGATGGCCAGGCTTTGCGGTAGACGGCTTGTTTGGCAAGAGTGATCTCTACATGTTACAGGCGGATCAATCCTCTGTGGAAACTGATAGCAGTGAAGCCAGCGGCCCTACAGGTTATTCAAAAATCAAAATAAGTAAAAGTGATTACAAAACCAAGCCCATTACTGTAGATGTGGGACCTGAAAGCACGCGTGCTGAAACAGAAGGAATCTCTGTAGATTTCGGCGAGTTTAACCTTTCTGAGGAGGAAACGCTTGAAATTAGAGATCTCGGAGTAAAAAAAGATGACGAAAATGGATTTTCGGCCCACTGCTATGATTTTTCGCTGGGAGATGTGACTGAATTTCCCACGTATGTGACGATAACATTGCCGTATGAAAGCACAAAAAATGCGGCTGACAGACTGTTCGTGCAGTATTATAACGACAGTACGGGCACATGGGAGCTTCTTTACTCCGAGCTCGACGAATCTAATGGCACGATTACCTTTTACACCGACCATTTTTCCACATATGCCTTGTTCGACTATTTTGAATATGAAAAGGGATATAACAGCGGTCCTCTCTCAAAGGTAGTCTTCAGTTCCGCAAAGCTGGATGATATGATTGATAAATGCTTCGGCGACCAGGATTTGTTTATCGCAATGCTGCGAAAAAACTCGGCAGAGGACAGCGGACTTATCAATATTGGAATTGACTCCTTTGGTTTGTCCAGCAATCTTACCTCTGCATCAGATAATACCATTCAGCTTGTATCGTCAACGGGGTTGATGTCGAATGAAATGTCAAAGGCTCTCGGAAACAGTTTTGGAAAGATCGGTGCAGGTCTGACTGCAATCAAGGTTGGCTTATCATGGTATCAATCAGGAAATGTGAGTGAAACGCTTAAAAAGAATAAATATGACATTATCGAGCTCGGGTTAAGCACGGCTGCGGGAGCCCTTGGAGCTGCTCCATTGACTGTTGCCGCAGCTGGAGTATGGCTTGCTGGTATGGTGGATGATGGGATAAGAGATGTAAAGAACTATGGGTATGAAAACGAAATAGAGCACGCTTATCAGGAATTTACCTGGGAATATGTTTCCTATTCCAACTATTCCGGAGAATTTGGTTGTTCCCTCCCTAATAATATGCCGGCGCGAGCATTTATTGATGAAATGGAAGATGCTGTAATAGTTAACAAGGGAAACACTTGGGCGTGGCTTCTCCAGCGGGAATTTATTAAAAACCGTGACAACCCTCAAAAAATGTTTGAATCAATCGACAAACTCCTGGATGATTACGCAAATGTGTTCTGGAAGCTGAAGCCGAGTGCCCGGAAAATGATCGCCGAGGATATACACGTAGCGGACCGATGGCAGGAGCCAGGCACACAGGAGAAAACAAAGTATACGGAAGGGCTGAAGGCCGTATTGCGTTACCGACTAAGGAAGCTGTTTGCTTGCCTTTACGAGCGTTGTATTTTAGACGCAAAGCAGAGACTTCTTTGGGAGATAAATGGTTTTGAAAAACAGATGAATACGGTAACTGAATTCAGTGTCTATGCGTCCGATGTAGACGGAAAGGAAATTCCTCTGTCTAAGACTGAGTATAAGGATTATATAGCGGCATTTGCCAAATCCCCCTCCGATAAGCCTACTATCTGGAGCTGGTCGCCGGGAAGTAAAGATAACGGTAAGTTTATGTGCACACTTTATAATTTCATTACTATGGGTACGCCATCATTCGTCAAATTCTATAAGACATGGGAAGACCAAGTCGAAGACAAAGCCGCTTTTACTCTTTCCTTCGCATATTCTGCACCAGCCGTGAAGTTAAAAATAATCCCGCTGGGAGGCATGAAGATAGAAGCTAAATGGTTTGAGGGTTACTGGTCACGAGACCCAGATTATGATCCATATCTCGACGTAGCAATTAAAATATTGGACGAGAAAACCTGTGCATTTTATGTAGGCACCATGTCCCGCTACACGGCACTGGATGAGTCGAAGTATTATACGTGTAACTATGTATTTGACCCGGTAGAGCATACTCTTATCATTGAAAACTATAAAGATTTCCCCAATGGCGTTAAGCTGATTGCATGTGACAAATCCGAAGGGCAGTATGGGGCTGACTATATTCAGTTCAGGAAGGGAGAGGGATACCAATATTCAGCACTGGGGGATGTCATTCGTATGGAATAAACAACAGGAGGGAAAATGTGACAAAGAAAGGAATCAGCAAAACACCGCTCTTTTTGCGAGTTACATCCATTCTGATGCTGCTGGCCGCCCTGCCCATGCTGCTGTGGTGCTTGCATCTCATAGACAACGCGGCGCTGGACTACGAATACGCCGGGGCCGGATGTTTCGTGGCCGGAATCGTGTACATCTTTTCTATTGTAACGGCCATCGCGGGTCTGGCCTTTGCAGGGCGGCACCACCGATATCGCTGGTGCCGGACGCTCGGTCTTATCCAACTGGCGGCGGTGGTGCTGCTGATCGTTCCGCTTCGCTCCTATGCCGCGCTCACGCTGCCGCCGCTTATTCTGTTTACCGCTTTGTATCTGTTTGGCGTGGGCTGGCGCGAAAAACGAGATTACGAACAACAATGAAAGGAGCGTCCCGATGGCAAAGAAGAAAACGAGCAAAAACATTCCCCTGCCCATCCTCATCCTTATCTGCGCCGTGCTGCTGTTTGCCATGTATTTGAGCCTCTCCACGCTGGCTCTGGCGATATGGGGAGATAGCGTCATGGGCACGGTGGACAGCTATGACAGCCGCCGGGACGATACGACCGCGCAGGAAAACCGCTCCCGCACCGTTTCCAAGGGCTATTGGTTCATGGTAAACAGCAAGGAATACCGGGGTTATGTGATATATAGCAGCGACGAGGCGTGGCCGAGCTTGGATGAAGGTGAATCACGCTCCGAGCGCATCCGCTATCTGTCCTTCTTCCCCTACGTCAACAAACCCGCCATGTTGTGCGAATTCAGCGAGATGGGTGAGGTGGCGATCATTTACCATATCCTCGCCCCCGTCGGTTATCTGCTTTTGCTGCTGCTTGTCATACGCACAGCCAGAGGCGGGAAAAAGAAGAAAATAGCGGCGAGGAAACCCGCCACGCCTCAAATAATCGAAGCAAGGAGTGATACGGATATGTTTTGCCCTAACTGCGGAAACAAGCTGCCAGAGGGCGCGGCTTTCTGTTCGGGCTGCGGCGCAAAAACACAGGTCAGTGCCCCCGGTGTGTGTACGGCCTGCGGCGCAAAGCTGCCGGACGGCGCTGAATTTTGCATCGGCTGCGGGATGGCGGTCAATCGGGCAGCATCGCAGCCGATGGAGGCAAGCCAAGCGGCATCTTCTGCGCCCCCACAGGGCGGCGCGGGGTTGGTCGGCTTTTCCGATAGGTATAACTGCCCGGAGGTACTGGCCGCCGCGCAGAAAAACAAGAAATCCTCTATTGGCTGTATGTGGATATTGGTTTTCGTGCCGCTCATCGGCTTTCCCGTCGCCGGTCTGCTGATGGACGATTTCCCCTTTGGTGAATCCCTTGTCATCGGCGTGGGCATCGCTCTTGTCATGCTGATAATTAATATGCTGGCGCTGCGAAGGACCAAGCAGCCCATGTGGGAGGGTGTAGTCGTCAATAAGTACAGCAAGGAAAAAAGCGAGCATAGGGGCGGCGAGGATGATAATTACAGAACCTATACGGAATATACCACAATCATCAACACCGACGCGGGCAAGAAAAAGACCATCGTGGAAAAGGACAGCGGACGGCATATGTACGATTATCTCTCCGTTGGCGACAGGGTGCGGTTTCATCCAAGATTCGGTACATACGAGAAATACGATAAATCCAAAGACCGAATCATCTATTGCAACGTCTGCTCCATGATGAACCCCATACAAAATGACCGCTGCAAGAGGTGTAATAACCTGTTATTCAAATAAGGAGGCTTTTCGTAATGGATAAATTTATTACCATGCTGGAGGCGGCGGAGTTTGCCGCCACACTCTGCGGAAGCTGGAGCTTTGCCACATCCAATGATAGATACGATGTAAAAGGCTTGCTGGTGCTTGCCGAGACAAGCGACAGTGAAAACCCCATCGATGAGGACAGCTTTTATGTGGTTTCGCCCGCCGGAGCCATCGGCTTATGCGAGGACGGCGAGGACATCGACTGGCTGTTTCTGACAGGCTCCAGTGAAGATGAGGATTTACCCGCCACCTATCAGGTCGACCCGCAAATAAATTTCTGCCCGAGATGCGGCTCCGGTGTTGTTTCCGGCGCTCGCTTTTGCGGAGCCTGCGGCGCGAAACTAAATTAGAAATATACAAGAACCACTATAAGACAGAATAACAAAATGAATATAGCCAAGGGCAAACCCGGTTAAAGCCGGGGACGCAAAGCCGAGGGTCTAAGGTGTCTTAAGGCACTATGATAATTGCAGTTCTGGCGTTAACAGCCGGTCTATCGCTTACCGCATTCGCCGCTGAATCGGGAGATGCCCCGCAGGGCGTTTCCGAAGGCACAGCGTGACAGAACCCCCTTTGGGGATGTGCGCGAGGCCGATTGGTTCTATCACAATGTGGAATATGCCTATTTGAATGGCCTGTTTTCCGGCACTAGCGCCTAAACCTTCAGTCCCAGCACTCTCATGACGAGGGGAATGCTGGTGACGGTGCTGGGCCGTATGTCGGGCGCCGATGTGAGCGGCTATGTCTCCAGCTTTGACGATGTATCCGACTGCTCCTACTTATACTATCAATACACCGAATGGGCGCGGGAGAAGGGCATCGTATCGGGTGTCGGCGGCAACAGCTTTGCCCCCGATGTAATCATCACCCGGCAGGATATGGCCGTGATGCTGGCGCGGTACGCGGCGGCAATGGGGCTTTCATCCCCTGCCATGCACGCCCCGGCAGACTTTGCAGATGCAATCAGTATAGCCGCCTACGCCAAGGATGCGGCGGCGGCCATGCAGAAGGCCGGGATTATCGGCGGCAAGCCGGGCAGGATGTACGACCCCAAAGCCGGGACAACGCGGGCGGAAGTAGCCGCCATGCTGCACAGGTTTGCAATCTTATTCTCAATAGCCGAGGATGCGGTGGAGAACATCCAGCCGTAGGTATTGCAAAAAAGCCAGCCCCTTTCCTGTGAGCAGATGGTAGTGTCATACTTCGCTAAGAAATAACAGTTCATTCTAAGGCAAGCAGCGGAGCCATAATCGGCTTCCGCTGCTTGCTTTCCGTATTCAGTTTGCGTTTCCTGAATTGTCCCTATGATACGGTGGGCTTCTGCAGCACCTCTATTTTTTGTTCCAACTTTTTAAGCCGCTGTTTGATTTTTATTATCGCAAATTTGCGCCGTCGTGATGGAAAGGATTATTCGGAAAAAGCGTTTCTACGCTGATTGAAAAAGAGCGGGAGCAAGCAAGCGGATTTCCAAGCAGCTAAAATGTCCGCTTGATATTTACAAAATGACGTTTACGGATAGAGACTCGGATTACGTTGCTTCGCTGCTTTACTGAGGAGGGTAAGCCATGAGAGTTCTGCTAGATACCAACATCATTATCTACCGTGAGAATCAAAACCACCGGCAGATGAGCTGAACCCCGGAAAATGGAGATTGCAAGAATCCGCCTGACGTAGGATACTAACTACGACAGGGGGAATTTGTATGGCAGGGAAAAAAGGAATGAGCAACCCCAGATATTCACAAGAGATGAAGGCCACCATCTGGCGGATGGTGGAAGAGGGAAAGACTCAGCGTGAGATAGCAGAGCATTTAGGATTGAAAGACCGGTTTGTAGTGCACCAAATATTGAAGCGGGAACGCAACAAGCAGAATATGGGAGAAACAATCCCGCGGAAAAGAGGACGACCTTCCAAAGCCCCGCCCGAAACCATTGCGACATTAAAAGCAGAAAACGAGCGGCTGAGGATGGAGAACGATCTGATGAAATCTTTTCTGGAACTGGCAGGAAGGGGGTGAAACTAAAGCATCTGGTGATACAGCGTTTTGCAGGGAAGTATTCAATACGTTCCATGTGCCGGTTTTTCTGCGTATCGGAAAGCGGTTACTACGCCTTCGCTAAGCGCCAGCCCCAGGATTCAAAGGACGAACCTTTGCGCAGACTGATTGCACAATGCCAACAAGCAACCCGATACACCTATGGCTATCGACGCATTTGTCTATGGCTGCGAAAAGCTGGCGTCTGTGTGAACCATAAAGCTGTACTGAGAATCATGCAAAAGTATGGGCTGCTGGCCAGAGTACGGCGCAAACGCCACTACTACCAATATGGTGAATACCTTTTGGAATATCCCAACCAGATAAACAGGAAATTCGAGGCCAACAGGCCCAACCAGAAATGGGTAACGGATATCTCGTTCATCAAAACGAAACAAGGCATATTGTATCTATCCGTTATCAAAGATTTGTATGATGGTTTCATCGTTGCCTACAAAACAGCACGCCGCAACGATAATTATCTCGTTCTTCAAACGCTCCGGCAGGCCCAAAAAGAGGCCGCTGATGGACTCGTCCTCCACAGCGACCAAGGGTTTCAATATGCCTCCACAGCTTATCGGAACCTGACACAACAATACGACATCACACCTTCCATGTCAAGAAAAGGTACTCCACTGGATAACGCTCCTGTTGAAAGCTTCTTCTCCACCCTCAAAACCGAATGCCTCTACCGTCAGAAAATTGAATCTTTCAACCAAGCAAATAGCCTGATCTACGAATGCAGTTGTGGACATAACCATACGGCTGAAGAAATATTTGATACCGTCACCATCAGAACGAAACGCAAATTCAGCATTGAAGATCTGACTGCTCTTATTTCGAGAATGGAGCAAAGTGCGAAAGGCACGATTCTCCGCGCGCCAAAGGGATCGTTCGAAGTACCAATGGATACGTAAATGTGCAATATCTCCCGAGTGATGTTCAGATTACGGACCGCGTAACCGGTGGAGACATGCTTTGCTTTATCGGCCGCAATCTCAACCGACAGGAATTGGCCGCCATTTTCAGCGGGAGTGATAGGATGATACCCGTTTATGTTGTTACCGGTTTTCTGGATGTCGGAAAAACGACTTTTCTGAATCGCCTGCTGAACCGGCGCGACTGGGAGAATGTCAGAGTACTGCTGATACAGTTTGAAAACGGTGAGGAAGAATTCCAGAGTCGTTTTCACAACTGTCATAACCTTATTTTTCCGAAAAAGGCGCTGGAGCAGCAGAAGGAACAGATTGTTAACCGCATTCACAGCTTCTTGCAGGCGCATGAAGCGGATTTGGACGAAATCTGGATTGAATGGAATGGCGTTGTTCTTTTTTCTGAGCTGCAAGCAGTACTGTTGAATGGTTCGCTGTGCGGTCTGTGTAAAATACAGAAGGTCATACACATTGCAGATGCGATGAACATAGAGAATCTGCTGGGCAGGACGGGGAGCGCCCTGCCTGAGCAAATTGCCAACAGCGATTTTATTCTCCTTAACCGTGTGCGCTCAAAGTCTGTCTTTCGTCCCATTCGGCGCCTGCTGCACGGCATAAACCCCGGCGTTGAAATCTACGAAATAAGTGCATACAAAGATTTTTATGAACAACTTTTTGCAAAGAAAGGACGGCCAGTCTGTTGTTTTTTCCTGATTGTAATGATGCTTGTTGCTCTGTATTTTACGGCTAGACCTATCTTTGACATGCTTCAAGTTCCAATCAATAAACTAATCAATGTGTTTTTAGGCATCCTTTTGCAGGCTATTCCGTTTCTGTTGATTGGCGTTTTACTCTCTTCCGCTATTCAGGTCTTTATACCCCAAAGCTTCATTGAACGCCGGTTCCCTAAACCCATCGGACTGGGCATGTTGGCCGCCATCCTTGGCGGGTTTTGTTTGCCGGTTTGCGATTGTGCCTCCATTCCCATCTTTCGAAGTCTGGTGAAGAAGGGCGTTCCGCTCCCTGTGGCCATTACCTTTACCTGGACGCAGTTTTCCTATTTTGGACAGGCGGTCATATTGCTGCTGATTCAAATCGGCGGACTTGGTTTTATGGCTGTTGCAATCCTGTTTTCGCTTGCCGTCGGCAGGCGCATCGGCCTGCGGGAACGTTCCCTTCTGGCCGAAGCCGTCAGTTCCATGCAGGTGGGTGGTGTGGTCCGCCTTGTGCGGCGGATGCTGATTGGCACGGCGCTTTTCGAGGGGATCGGCGCACTGCTTCTGGCAATCCGCTTTGTCCCAATGTTCGGGATGGGGCAAGGGCTGTGGTTTTCCGTGTTTCATTCCGTGTCTGCGTTTTGCAATGCGGGCTTCGACCTGATGGGTGCCCGCGCTCCATTTTCCTCCCTGACGAGTTTTTATGACGACCCTCTGGTCATCCTCACAATCGCTGCGCTGATTATTGTGGGCGGCATCGGGTTTGTCGTGTGGAATGACCTAATAGAAAGCCGGTTCCGCTTCAAAAACCTGCATCTGCATACACGCGCCGTGCTCTTTTCCACCATAGCGCTCCTGCTGATTGGAACAGTCGCGTTTGCCTGTCTTGAATACAATGGAGCGATGCGTTCCATGAATATGGGTACGCGCATTCTGTCGGCCTTCTTTCAATCCGTCACGCCGAGGACGGCCGGTTTTAACAGCATCGATATCGCGTCTCTCACGGATGGAAGCAAATTTGTCACCATGCTGCTGATGTTCATCGGCGCGGCGCCCGGCGGTACCGGCGGCGGAATCAAGGTTACAACCTTTGCCGTTATAGCCGCCTCCGTACTGACCCAGCTCAGAGCGAGGGAAGATGTGAATCTGTTTCATTTCCGTCTGGAAGCGGAAGCAATCCGTAGCGCCTTCTGCGGAGCGGCCATTTATCTGGCCATGACGGTGAGCGGAATTGTTGTCTTATGCGCACAGGGGCAGCCACTGACAGGAGCGGCCTTTGAATCTCTGTCCGCCATTGGTACGGTAGGGCTCACCGTTGGGATTACGCCGACGCTGTCTCCTCTGTCCCAAATTGTTATCATCCTTTTAATGTATGCGGGACGTGTGGGAAGCCTGACGGTTTTCATGGCGGTCGCACGTTCCAATCATAGCAGAAAACTAAAGAATCCTGTCGGCAAGGTTATTGTCGGCTAACGAAAGAAAGGGATGCACAGAAAATGAGATCTATGCTTGTGATAGGAGCGGGGCGCTTTGGAAAAAACCTTGCTGTTAAACTGACCGAGCTGCATAATGAGGTCATGCTTGTGGATGTGGATGAGGAAGCCGTTCAGAAGCTGGAGCCTTTCGTTACCCGTGTTCAGATCGGAGACTGCATGGACAGGGACGTAATTGCAGAATTAGGCGTCCGAAATTTTGACATCTGTTTCGTTTGCATCAGCGACAATTTTCAGTCCTCCATGGAGATTACTTCGCTGCTCAAAGAACTGGGAGCGCCCTATGTCGTCTCCAAATCGGACCGTGAGATTCACGCCGATCTGCTCAAAAAAATAGGTGCAGACGATGTGGTTTATCCAGAGCGGGATATGGCGCAGAGAACCGCCGTCCGCTATTCGGCAAAAGGCGCTTTTGATTATATTGAACTGTCCCCCGAATATGCCATTATGGAGGTGGAACCTCCGGAAAACTGGATTGGGCGGAACATACGGGAGCTGGACGTGCGTACGAAGCACCGCATCAATGTGATTGGAGTACGCAATGGGAAACACATTTTGCCGCTCATCAGCGCAGATCATGTATTCAAAAAGCAGGAACATATCATTGTCGCGGGCGAGCAAAAGGATATACTAAAAATGATCAGCAAAACAAATTAGCAAGGGAGGGAGCAGCTACGGTCAAAAATGCAGAAAAAGCTATTGCAACCATCAGCGTTGTAACGTCATTGGCGCTTTTGGCCGCCTGGCTGGGCGTTGCGAATGAAAGCATTATCATGATGTTTTTGCTCAGCGTCCTGTTTACGGCGGTGTTCACCAGCAGCCTCGGTTGGGCAATCGGCGCGGCGCTTGTATGCGCCTTACTTTTTAATTTTCTTTTTACCGAGCCCCACTATTCGTTTTTCGTTTACAGCCCCAGCGATCTGATGCTGCTGGTGTTTTTTGTTGCCACAGGAATTGTTTCAGGGATGATTACGTCTCGTTTGCAGCGGGAAATGAAGCTCGCAAGCGAAAATGAGCACACGGCCAAAATCCTGTATCGTATCGCATCAGATTTTCTCTCCGCCAGCGGAAAGGAAAGTGTCGTCCGGAAAGCCGAGGAACTGGTTCAGGAGTATGTGGGGCTGAAGTGTACAATTTCTTTCGGCGATCAGCAAACTCCTTACTCGGGTTTTGAAATCAATGGGGCTTCTGGAATACTGGGCAGGCTGGAGCTTTCCGGCGACCGGCCCAGCGGACAGAAGCTTCTGATTGTGCAGTCGATCTGCGCGCAGCTTGGGATTGCGCTGGAGCGGGAAATGCTTGTAACCGACAGGGAGAAAATTCGGATGGCAATGGAGCGGGAGCAGCAGCGCGGCACACTCCTTCGATCCGTGGCCCACGACCTGCGCAGTCCGCTGACAGCGATTTCCGGCGCCGGAAATCTGCTGGCCGACAACTATTTCAGACTCTCCGACGCCGAACGCAGAAAACTTGCGTCCGATATTAGCGAGGAAATTGTATGGCTCAGCGATCTCGTTGAAAACATTCTCAGTATGACCCGGATCAGCGAGCAGAAGATTGTGCTTCACAAGCAGGATGAGGTCATCGACGACATGATCGGCGAGGCGGTCAAGCACACGGAGCGGCTTCTGCGCGACCGGCAGTTCCAGGTGAAATTGCCGGACGATGTGATAACGGCTCCTATGGACGGCAAGCTGATTGCGCAGGTCGTGATTAACCTTTTGGAAAACGCCGTCCGTCATACACCGCCCGACAGTGAAAATTCCCTGACCGTTAGCGCGGGAACCGAGCTGGTGGTTTCCGTGACGGATACGGGGAACGGCATTCCCGATGCGATTCGCAGCCGTCTGTTTGAACGTTTTGTAACGCAGGAGGCGGATATTGTAGACGGGCGTCAGGGACTGGGATTGGGGCTTTCGATCTGTAAAACGATCATAGAGGCGCACGGCGGCACAATTTCTGTGGCAGACAACGTGCCAAAGGGCTCGGTCTTTACCTTTACGCTGCCCATGGAGGAAACCTATGAGTGAGAAACGAACCATTCTTGTCATAGAGGATGACAAGTACATTTCACATTTTATTGATATTTCTCTTTCTAAAGAAAATTACGGGATCCTGATTGCGGAAACAGCGGCGGAAGGCCTGTTCTTGTTTGCTTCTCACCGACCCGATATCGTTCTGCTGGATCTCGGCCTGCCCGACAGAGACGGCGTGAAGCTGCTTCGGGAGTTGCGGACCTTTTCCGATACGCCGGTTCTGATCGTTTCCGCGCGGGGGCAGGAAACAGAGAAAATTGCCGCTTTGGACCTGGGCGCCAACGACTATATTACGAAACCCTTTCATATGGGCGAGCTGATGGCGCGCATCCGGGTGGTGGAGCGTTTGCTTCAGAAAAACGGGTCGTCAGCCGGAGAATCCGTGTTTTCCTGCGACTGGCTGACGGTGGACTACGAAAAACGCAAGGTACTTGTATTGGGCAATGAAACTCATCTGACGCCGACGGAATATAAGACGCTGCTTCTGCTGATTGCCAACAAAGGCAAGGTACTCACGCACAATTATATCATCCGGCAGATCTGGGGGTATGAGGGGGGCGATAGCAAGAGCGTGCGGGTCTTTATGGCCAATCTCCGCCGAAAGTTGGAGAAAGATACGACGCACCCACGCTTTATTTTGACTGAAGTAGGTGTCGGATACCGCTTTGCCGACGAATAACAAAATCGAATGTACATCGCACGGTTCGTATTCCTGTTTTACTTGATAAAAGAGCGATCATGTTCGCTTCCGAACTCGGAAAATACTTGTGTAGGGAAATGCCCTCAAATCCTAAAGAAATGCGAACCAGACTGAGCGAGTGGTTCACATCCACATCTTTTCAAAGCATTGCAAGTTTTCGAAAAACGACTTCGATATCAAGATAGCTGGTCATCTCCACACGCTCTATGATTTTATTTACAAGCTATCAGTGGTGGGTTTGCAGCTTGGACGCCGGCGATTATGACACTTACTATGGGGGACAGTATATTTTGGTGATGCCCGAGCTGGAGCTGGTGACGGGTATCGCCAGCCGTTATTCTCAGAACACCTATGCGCCGCGCCCTTATTTCGTAGACTATATCCCCGCAGCTCACCAATGAAAAGCTATGCTCGGCCGACGCCGTGTATCATGGGCACCATGTTTTTCAAACGCCGGGGGCACGCTGGCAATGTTGATGAAATACGGTATCCCGCCAACGCATAGATCGCTTTCACAACACGATTATTCAGATCGCGCCGTTTAAGCGGATTTTTATAGTCTCAAGTAAATTAGAAGTGGCCGTGCATTCAAGCATGGCCACTTCATAATTTACGCCGATTTATATTCTCGGCTAAATGCTATAATCGTTATAAGGCAGTATGCGCGATAAAAACTGCCGGGTGCGCTCTTGCCGGGGTCGAAACAAAACTTCTTTCGGCGGGCCTTCTTCAACGATAACGCCGCCGTCCATAAAGACAATATGGTTGGCGACATCCTGCGCGAATGATAGCTCGTGGGTGACGACAACCATCGTCGTACCCTCCTGCGCCAATTGCTTCATGACTGCAAGCACCTCGTTTATCAATTCGGGATCAAGCGCCGAGGTAGGCTCGTCAAACAAAATGACATCCGGGTTTACGGCCACCGCACGCGCAACGCCTACGCGCTGCTGCTGTCCGCCTGAAAGCTGCGAAGGGTAGTAGTCATATCGGTTAGAAAGACCTACTTTGTCTAAGCAGTGTTTCCCGATTTCAATCGCTTCAGCTTTAGGTATCTTGCGCCCGATAATCAACCCCGCGGTCACATTTTCAAGTGCGGTTCTATTGGCAAACAGGCTGTAGTTTTGAAAAACAAAAGCGGTGCGCTTGCGCACGGCGGTCACTTCCGCAGAGTTGGCGCGGTGAGCATCCACCGCAAAATCGCCAAAATCAATTCGTCCTTGATCAGCGCGCTCCAAAAAGTTTATGCAACGCAGAAAAGTGGTTTTTCCGGAGCCGGAAGGCCCAAGTATGACGACCACGTCGCCCTTTTTAACCTGAATACTGACGCCCTTAAGCACTTCGTTGCGGCTAAACGATTTATGAATATCCGTGATTTCGAGCATGGAAATCTTCCCCCATTATACGGTATGCACCGGTTTGCGGTAGGCGCCCAGCCGGCGTTCGGCAAACGAAAAAACAAGCTGGGTCAGTGAACACACCAGAATATAAATAATAAAGATATCGATATAGGATTCTATGTAGTTATAACCGTAGGCGGCCTGCACCTTGGCAATTGCGGTAATATCCTTTACCGTCATGATAAAGGCGAGTGAGGTGGCTTTAATCACATTGACAGTAAGACTGCAAATGTTGGGCAGGGCGGAAACCAACGCCTGGGGGATAATAAATTGTAAATAAGCCTGCGGAGTGGAAATGCCCACTGAATGCGCCGCTTCCAGCTGCCCGTTGTCTACGGTTTGCAGCGCCGAGCGGAAAATCTCTGTCAATGCCGCCGCAGAGCTGATGGTGAACACCATAACGGCATACAGCAGCGGGTTGATCGCAAACACATCTATGCCAAGGGCAAGCTGCTTGCTAAGCCTGTTGAGTATGCTGGGCATAAGGCTGTATACGATAAGAATTTGCAGTACCATCGGCGTCCCGCGTATCAGCGAAACAAAAGCTGTTACAAGCTTGCCGATTACCTTTGTGCGGTAAATTTTGGCCAGCGCCATATAAAACGCAACGGGAAAGGCCAGCGCCAATGATACCAAGGTAACAAACAGCGTTATCGGCACGCCGGTCAACGCCAGAAAAAAGGTATCAATCATGTAGGAAATATTTAATTCCATTAAACCTCCTCCTTACGCCGCTATGAGCTTTTTCCCTTTTGAAAAGCGCCGCTCTAGCCCGCCGAACAGCTGCTCTATAATCAGGGTCAATGTCCAGTAGATTATGGTGAGCGCCAGATAAATTTCCAGCGAATAAGCGCCAAAGTTGCGCGCGATAATCAAGGTGCCCTGCCCCATGACATCAATCAGCCCGATGGTATAGGCCAGTGAGCCGTCCTTCATCAAATTTATCAGCGCATTGCCAAAGTTAGGCAATGCAACGGCAGTTGCTTGCGGCAGAACAATATGAAAAAATGCCTGCGCTTCGCTTAATCCCACACTCACGGCCGCTTCGCGCTGCCCGGAGTCAACCGAAAGGTAAGCGCTGCGCATCAGTTCCGCCATAGGCGCCGCAAACAAAAGCGTAAACGAAATTAATACAAAGACACCATTATGTATGTCGTTGATGTTGATGCCAAAGAGCGACCGCACCAGCTTAGGCAGACCGTAGTAAACGATAAACAGCAGAACAATGGGCGGTGTGCAGCGTAAAACGCCAATATAAGCATCCGCCAGCAGGCTGAATATGCGGCGGCGGAATATGCGCGCTCTTGCAAGGCAGAACCCCAGCAGGGTGCCCAGAATAACAACACAAAGCATTACGCCGAGTGTAACCGACAAATAGGGCAGCAGGCGGGGAATGACCTCTAAAATGTATGACGGTTTGAAGGGCCTCAAAATAAAACCTCCCTGCAAAAAAAGTGAATGCGATTTTAGAGCGAAACTCCCCCGTTTTTAAGGCGGGGGAGCTGCCTAAAGGAGGCCGTTATTGAATGTAGGCAAAAATATCTTCACCGAAATATTCCTGAGAAAGCTTTTCAATAGTGCCATTTTCACGTAGCTTCAGGACAGCCTCGTCATAAGCGTCAGCAAAGGCCTGATCATTCTTATTAAAGACGGGAAAGGTAGGAATAGCACGGTAAGGCACGTAAGCCAGCTTGTCGGCAAGATCCTTATAAGGGGCGTCCGGCGCAAGCACATTGCTTTGGTACGATAGCTTAATGTTAAAATAAGCATCGTATCGGCCTTCAAGCACCCAGGTATAAGCGTCTGAAACCTGAAAATTCTCTGATGCAATTAGCTGGATCTGATTATCCGGATGGTTTTTATTGTAATCCTCCACAATAGCCCACTGCGCATTCTGGGGGGCGATCGGAACCAGCTTGCCGCTGAATTTAGCAAAGGATTCCATGTCTTTAATCTGGTCAGCGTTTTCAGACCTGAACGTTAACCCGATGATGCTGGCGGCAATGTAATTCTCAGGGAAAACATATTTCTGCGCACGCTCTTCAGTATACCAAGCGCCCTTTACACCGACGTTGTATTTGCCGGTCTCAACACCGATGAGCAGGTCATCGTCGGTGGTAGGCACAAATTCGAATTCGTACTGAGGCAGCAGTTCGTCAACGGCCATCAAAACCTTGACCTCAAAGCCGTCTGATTTGCCGTTTTCGTTCACAAAGTCATAGGGCACATAGGTTTGGGTATGCGCAACCTTAACTTTAGTGACGGTTGTCGCAGAGGAGGCGGGTGCGGCGCCCGAGGTTGACGCCGCGGAAGGCGCCGCTGGAGCAGAAGCGGAAGTGCAACCGGCAAAAACGGCGGTTATAGCAGCCACAATAGCGGTGGCAGAATATTTAAAAGATTTTTTCATATTAACCCAACTCCAATCAATGTTAGCCACGCTCTAAAGCGCGGCAGCTTTGCTGCGTACCCAATCAAGGCGCTCAATGACGATATCGCTGGGGATGGTGCAGTCGGCGCCTAATATAACGCCGGTTTTTCCGGCTTCGGCAATCAATTTTTCGGTTTCGTGCTCAACTTCTTCTCTGCTGCCGGCG
>DALYYK010000009.1:0-15400 GCA_031983305.1 Candidatus Fimivivens sp.
TATCCTGACTTGGCATTTTGACGCTCTAATAACCATTACCAACTAAGAGGTACAAAATATGATTTATTTAGATTACCCCGACATGCTTAATGTAGTGCTTTGCTGCCAGCTCTTAGGGTGCGGCAAAACCAAAATATATCAATTGGCAGCACACGGAGAACTCCGCACTTTTAGGATTGGACGCAAAATGCTGATACCGAAATCAGATATTATTAAGCTTATAGAAAATCGCCTACACCAATCTAGCAATGCACCAAGCGGCGTGATATGATAACTATATCAACAATACGCTGCCGAAATAGAAAGGAGTTTCAATATGATAACAGGCAGCGTACAAATAAAAAAAGGTTATTTTTATATCGTGGTTAATTTCTCTGACGAGTACGGCAAACGCAAGCAAAAATGGATTCCAACAGGATTGACTGTAAAAGGCAACAAAAGAGCTGCTAATGCGTTATTAACACAGACATTGCAAGAATATCAGGGCGGCGCGCTGACTTTCTCTAAAGAAATACCCTTTGCTGACTGGATGGAACAATGGCTATCCAGCATTAAAGAAAGTGTTAGAGAAAATACCTATGATTCCTACCGCATACAGGTTAAGTCAGGAGTCATCCCCTATTTCAAAGAGCATCCCATTTCTTTGCAAAAACTCAGTGTTAAGGAACTGAGGAATTACTATAATTTCAAGCTGCAAACTTGCTCGCCAAAAACGGTTAAAAAGCATCGTTCAAATATCCAGATGGCGTTAGAAATGGCTCGACAAGAAAAGCTTATCCCTTATAACCCCAACAGCGATATTAAAATATCCAACAGCAAAGAAGCCCCTTTTACACAAAGCTATTATGATTTAGCTACGCTTGCTAAACTTGTAGAAGCCGCACAGGGCGACCCATTAGAAGCGGTTGTGGTGCTGACCTCTACATATGGCTTGCGGCGAAGTGAGGTTTTGGGGCTAACGTGGCAATCGGTGGATTTCTCAAATAACCTTTTAAGCATCTTTAGAACGGCTGTATCAACATCTGACGGTGTGTTATATCAGGAGCGCACCAAAAACAAGACAAGCCGCAGGGTGTTGCCAATATCGCCGGAAACAAGCAGCTATCTGCTGACGCTTTACAATCATCAGCAGCAGATGAAAAAGGTGTTCGGAAACAGCTATATTGAGAATGATTTAATCTGCAAGCGAGATAATGGTGAGCCTTTAAAGCCTACTTATGTTTCGGAGCATTTTCAAATGCTGCTAAAGAATTGTCAACTTCCCCGAATAAGGTTTCATGACTTAAGGCATTCGGCGGCTACGGCGCTTATTAACATGGGCTTCTCGATGAAAGAGGTTTCCGAGTGGCTAGGGCACAGCGATATATCAACTACCATGAACATTTATGCGCATGTATTGGACAAAACTAAAGTCAGTATGGCAGCAGGTTTAAGCTCATCAATCATGAAAAAGAGCAGTGAAAATACAGGCCTCGTTAGAACTGCCGTTAGAACTGACGCAATTTAAGTGAATTTACAGGGGTTTAACTCGTGCAAACAAAAATAAAAAAGCCTTAGAAATCGCTTAAATAAGCCAATTCTAAGACCTTTTGATTGGTGCGGATAAGAGGACTTGAACCTCCACCGAGTTGCCCCGACTAGAACCTGAATCTAGCGCGTCTGCCGATTCCGCCATATCCGCATTTTATAAGCTATCTTGCGTGACAGCTTACTTATAATATCATCGCTATTGATTTTTTTCAACAGTTTTTGCAATATTTTTAAGCGGATTTGGCTATGACAGTTTTCTAAACAAGAGGAGAATTGTCGCATCAGATAACACAAACCAGCCGCATCAGCAGTAGGCCTACAACGCCGGGAATGCCCAAAAACAGGGCAACCGCAACGGTGAAGGCATTCAGCGCCAGCAGCGACGCCCCCCACAGCGAAGAGAGATGTACAGTCAAGAGACCAAGCATGCCACCAAATGCCGACGGCAGCAGCGTTTGCAGGGCGTCAGCCCGTCCGAGTGTGCGCAGCATTACGACAACGGCGCAGCATAGCACAACAATAATATAGGTGGTCATGACAAAAGCCCCCTTTACATCGTCAGCACGGGAATATTGACCTTTTGCGCCTGCGCTTCGTCATAGGCACGAATCAGGCGAATGAGATAGCGGTAGCGAAACTCTAATGCGGTTCGCTCATGAATGGTATATGCGGTGATATCAAAGTCATCGGTCATGTTAAATAGCTGCTCGTTGTCGTCAAGCTGCTGCTTAAGCTGCCAGATTTCCTGCATCCATTGTTCTCGCATTCCTGCATTGGCATCAGCAGGAACAGGTTTGTTTTGCAGCCTCATGCGGGCACCACCCTCCGTGACATAATCTATGCCAGTATTGTGGCGTAATATTCCTGTTTCTATACAACACCCGCCAAAAAGCGCACAAAAAAACGGCGGTACGCTATTGCGCACCGCCGCTTTTTTGAAACCGCCAACCGGACATATAAGCCGGGTTCTGTTTTAGACAACGATCTATCTTGGCTGAAGGTCGCCCTTGCAGCTCTAGCCACGCTTTCAAAGGCACGACGGGCCGCCGTATCGCCTCTTGTCGGTGTTGCTCCGGATAGGGTTTACAGGGCCGCCCCGTCTCCGGGACGCCGGTGAGCTCTTACCTCGCCTTTCCACCCTTACCTGCCGTAAGGCAGGCGGTATATCTCTGTTGCACTTTCCCTAAGGTCGCCCTCGGCTGCCGTTAGCAGCTATCCCGCCCGATGGAGCCCGGACTTTCCTCATGCGGCATCAAACCGCACGCCGCTGTCTCTTCCGCTTGTCGATTCCGCTTTTTAATATAGCACATTACGCCAAAAACTACAATGCCAAATATATATATGATACTAAAGGGTGCAAAATTGATATAAATTTCCATTATAAAAGCGCTTCAAGTTATGTTATGATGAGGTTGACATCTGCCGATCTGCTTTTTTGAAAGGAATTTTGTGCCATGTGGAATGCGAATAACCAAGCCGAATTTTCAGCTTGCATACAGGATATTATCAACGACGACGCGGTGCAGTCGATGGATAATATCAAGCACCATGTACATAGTGTCAGCTGCCTTGACCACTGCGTTTTTGTCGCCTATGTCAGCTTTGTGCTATGCAAGCGGTTTAAGCTCGATTATGCTGCCGCCGCACGCGCTGGATTGCTGCACGATTTGTACCTGTGCGACTGGAGTAAAACCGATGTCAGCCGCTTTCGCCGCCTGTTAATTCATCCGGGAATGGCGCTGAAAAACGCCGAAAAATTTGAGCTTTCAGATCTTGAGCGCGATATTATTTTAAAGCATATGTGGCCGGTAACGCTGCGTCAGCTGCCCCAGTACCGCGAATCGATGATCGTGAGCCTTGCCGATAAACTTTGTGCCTGCATCGAATTTATGCGCCTTTATGATATTTTCAAGGCTGGGCGGGCCTTATCCGCCTTTAATCACCGGCGCTGTACGGCGTCATTGGCCCAATAAAATATGCTGGGCCTTAATCCCTTATTCTGTATTGACGAGTGATCGGGTTTATGCTATAATATCGTCGTTGCGGTTGTCGAAGCATCTTACGGAGAGGTGTCCGAGTGGTTTAAGGAGCTGGTCTTGAAAACCAGTGACTCGCGAGAGCCGTGGGTTCGAATCCCACCCTCTCCGCCAACTGAACACCGCAGCGTTCAATTTAATAGCGTTAAGGCGATTACCAATACGGAGATGTACTCAAGTTGGTGACGAGGCGCCCCTGCTAAGGGCGTAGGTCGGGAAACCGGCGCGAGAGTTCGAGTCTCTCCATCTCCGCCAAAAACTGCGTCAGAAAGCTACCAGCAAGCTATCTGATGCGGTTTTTTCTTTTATTTAAAAATTTGTCCTGCCACTGCTTTTACCGCCACCATAAAAGGAATGCAAATGGCAAGGCATAACTTCGCCGGGTTGGAGACAACTTCAGTAGTGCCTCTTTTAAAAATGCAATAACGCGGTTTAAAGCCGAGGTTTTACTTCTAAAACCTCGGCTTTTTCTAATAGTGAACAACGTTCTTTTCGTTTTGTATTTTTCTGATAATAGGGGCCGCTTCTTCAGAGCAAAAAAATTGATAGGTGGTATCGGGCACCAGCAATTTTAGGGTATCAAAATCCTGGTTTTTGATCGCCGTTCTTACGGTAGAGGCGCTAATGGGCATCGCGTTATATGTTTTTCGCGGGATCACAAAGCACGCTATACCATTCTTGGGTAATTCACGAATCATGATGTCATTGTATATTCCGGTCACAAGACTGGTCGGTTCCTCGCCGACATACCGTCGGTTGATATATAAGGACTTCGCTATAGAAACAAAAATAGATAAATCAAGCAGCGCATGCCCTTCAATGACCGCCTGCTCGTCCTTTAGGAAATAGCTTGGAAATGTCGCGGTGCTAATCATGTAGGAGCCGCTGTCGTGATAACGCAGATTACTGAATTGTGTGGTCCCCTCAATAATCAATTTCTTACGGACATTAAAAGGAACAAGGCTCGCATCTTCACTGACGATAAACAAGTGAACAAGATCGTTTTCGGCACAAGCTTTTTCGACCAGATATTGATGCCCCAGCGTAAATGGATTCGCATTAATAACCAGCGCTGCTGTTTTTGGGGCGCGCACGGCATCCTTTGATAACTCAGCCAAATAACTCGCAAAGCCGGCCCGACGATTCTCCATAAAAACAAGCTGGTTGTCGATTCTTACGATTTCATAAAAGCCGAGACTGGCAAAGAACTTGGCGGATTCACATTTGGTATATAAAAAGAGATGGGTATTCCCGCGTGAAAGCTGCACTTCCATCAGATGGGTCACAATACTATTCATGATGCCTTCGCCTTGATAGGCGCGGCTTATGGCCAGGCATCTTAAGGTATTGCCAAAACAGCTCCCTGTCGCGATGACGTTCATATCATCGTCAAATACTGCGCAGGTATAATCCAAATTCTTATCCCGGCTGATTCCTTCAGCCGCAAGCAATTCGTTAATTTTAAGGTTGCTTCGTTTGTCCGAGGGGTAAACCTGTGTCACGAGATAATCAGTCATAAAGAACCTCCTCAATTATTTTGAAGCCTGACCATGTTAACAAAAGCCTTTCGTTGAGATGATTGCCATCTGCCGGGCTTCGGCGTCAATGCACCTATGGCGCACGGTCTTTGCATACAATCCATATGGGGATACAACTCGCGCCTGACCCACGTTTGCTGACGGAAGGATGGATGCTATGTTTTTTTGGTATCGCAGATGGGCGCGCTGTGGACGCTGCGGCAGCTCCCGCTGGCGCTGGGGACGCGGCTTTAGATTTTTTTAGGCCGAAAAACAATATACTACTTAGTAACACCCATATCAGGACTGGTATGGGTGTTTTTTAGCAGTCAAACAGCTTGACGAATTTGGGCGAAAAAAAGATATCCTCAGCTCACGGCGCATTTTAGAGATCTTTGGCTGAGAAGCCCAGCGGGAAAAGCGCGCCCAGCGTATGGGCCTCGTAATCGTCCTCGCTTTTGGCCAGCAACAACACCATATCCGGTGTGGCAAACTCAGTAAGCACCTGTCGGCAGACACCGCAGGGCGACACGATGGCTGGCAGCGGCGCGTCCAGCGCCTCTTGCCCTGCAGCCAATGCGAGCTTTAAAAAGTGGCGCTCCCCTTCGCTCACAGCCTTAAACACGGCGGTGCGCTCGGCGCAGTTGGTCGGTGAATAGGCCGCGTTCTCGATGTTGCAGCCGGTGTACACCCGGCCGCTGGCAGCCAGCAGCGCCGCCCCTACAGCGAAGTGCGAATAGGGTGCGTAGGCGTTTTTACGCGCCGCCAGCGCCTGTGCGATCAGCGCTTTGTCAGAAATCATCCGAATCTTCCCCCTGTCTTTACGGACGTAAAGTGCCGCACGGTAGTTCATAGGGCATCCATAGTCAAATAGAGTCCGCCATCAAATGTTCTTCACGGTCTTTTTGCGCCTTGCCGGGTTGTGGCCCTTGCCAGACACAAAATAGCCTTGCCAACCCTGCTCAGATTTTTAAGCTGTTCGTTAGCGCACTCTCGGCGAGCCGCCGTTTTTATTTTTGATGCAAAAACAGCGCGAAGCCGCTTTGCTTCGCGCTGTTGCCATTTAGATATCCGAGGCCAGCGCCAACGCAACCTTCATCATGTCATGGAAGCTCTCCTGCCGCTCAAGCGCCGAGAGGCCCTCGCCGGTGGCGATAATATCCGAAATGGTGCAGATGCACAGCGCTTCTTTACCGGCCTGCGCCGCGTTAAAATACAGCCCTGCCGATTCCATCTCGACAGCCAACACACCCATATCGGCCCATTTGTCATTGCCCACCGCACTATAGAAGGTGTCGGAAGACAAAAGATTGCCCACTTTCATTGGGATGTCCAGCGACTTTGCGGCGGCGTCGGCAGCCTGCAACAGGCGCCAGCTTGCAATCGGCGCAAAGGTGCCGGGCAGGCCGTATTGCGCACCGTAGTTGGAATTGGTGCAGGCCCCCATGCCCGCGACAAGATCGCGCACTTTAATGTCCTTACCCAGACCCCCGGCAGATCCAATGCGTATAATACTTTGCACATCATACATATTGTAAAGCTCATAGGAGTAGATGCCGATTGAGGGAATGCCCATGCCACTGCCCTGCACCGATACGGGCTTTCCGTTATAGTTGCCGGTGTAGCCGAACATGTTGCGCACCGTGTTGTAGCATCTGACGTCGGTCAGATAGGTTTCGGCAATCACCTTGGCGCGCAGCGGGTCGCCGGGCATCAGCACAGTTTTGGCGATATCGCCTTTTTCCGCGGCATTATGCGGTGTTGACATCTTAAAATTCCCCTTTCGTATTATTGAAGCTTATAGTTGCCCTGCGGGTTAAACAGCACGTAATCACCGCCGCCCGCGGCTTTAAACGATGCCGTCAGCGCCGTGCAGTCGACGAGGGTGCCATCGGCAGAAAATGCGGGAATGAAGCCGATCCAGCCGGTGTCCCGCGCTGCCGAGGAGGCGTTGCGCAGCGCCGAAGCCCAGAGCGACGTATCTGAGGGCAGCGGCAGCATCGCCCGCACGGTGAAAAATCCGGCAGGGCTGCCACCGTAAAGCCGACTGTTAGAAACCTCGATCTGCGCGTCACGCGTCGCGTCACCGGTCGGAGCCCAACCCTCCTGCGTGCAGAGAATCAGCTCGCCGCCCTTGGCCTTGACCGCAGCCGAAACGGCGCTGACAAACTGGGTGAGTACCGCATCCCGCGTCATTGTCTTGGAAGCCGGACCGTAACCCGCCTTATCAAGTCCCACACCCGAAGGGAACTGCACCGAATCAAGCAGAATGATCTTGAACCCCTGCGCGCAAAGCTCGCTCGCCAGCGAGATGATATATTGCTGCGCCCCCTGCGAATAAGGATTCAGCCAGGGCCTGCCGCCCAGCTCGGGCGCGTTGTCATACCAGAAAACGTCGGTATCGTAATAATGCACGGCGGCATCGCGCTCTTGCAACGGGGCGATGCCGTCGCGAAAGGCGTGGATGCGCGCGGCGGGAATCAGCCCCTTGGCGCTGATCGTCTGCGCCGCCTGCTTCGCCGAATAGGCGGTGTCGGCTGCGGCGCCCGCCTTCTGCGCCAGTGTGTTTTCAGACGCGAACAGCACCGCGCCGGTTGCGTCCTTGGCGTCGACCACCACGGTGTTGAGCTGCGCGTTCACCGCACTGGTCAGCATGTTTGAGAGGACGGTATCGCTTAAAAGCTGGGCCTGCGGGAGGTAGAGACCTCTCAGCCCCTCGCCCTGATGAACCGGGGCCGGGTCGGCGGGCTGAGACTCGGTCTGGGACGTATTTTCAGGCGTGTTTTCAGGCGTATCTTCGGGCACCTGCGATGTCGAGACCGCCGGAGCCGAGACGGCTGCCGAGGGCCCAACAGGCGCGGGCGGCTCGGTGCCGAGCTTCATCACAAACTCGTGCACCGGCGTATACAGGCTCCAGCCGATAATGCCAAAAAGCAGCACGCCAAAAAGCATGGAGAGCAGAATAGGCCATGAGCCCGCGCCCATTCCCCTGCCGTAAATATTGCCGTAGCGCTTGATCTTTGTCCCTTTTTTCGCCATTTACAACACCTCCCGGATAAACATCAAGTGGGCAGCTGGTGGCCGATAAGGCCATAAATTGCAAGACTGAGTATGCCGATATAGAGCATCGTGATGGGCAGGCCGTCAAAAGATTTCGGAACCTTGCACAACTCGAGGCGTTCTCTCCCCGAATGCACGAGCATCATCGCAATGGTCAGGCCCGCCGAGCAGCCCAGACAATAGGCGATGGTTTGCAGCAGCGTCTCGCGGCTGATAATCGCGATGAGCACCGCGCCGAACGAGGCGCCGTTAAAAGCCGCCGTCACCGGCAGCGAATGCGCCGAACGCAGATTGTGTATGCCGACCAGCAGCACCAGCAACAAATAAGCCACGCTGACGCTCAGCAGCACCGCCGGACCTCTAAAAACCGGCCACCAGACGTAACGCTTGAGCGCAAATTTAAAAACCCACGCCAGTATGCCGCCGAGGAAAGACACAACACAGGATAGCGCCCCCAGCCGTATAATGGCATGATAGCTTTTTGTGCGCTCGAGGATATGATCGACGCCGATCGCACGCGCAAAAAGCAGATTTTCGGTCACGGCGGCAACGGTGATAATCGCCAGCATTTCGTAGATTGCTTTCATTCGTCACTGCCCTCCCCGCTCGCGGGCACCGGCGTGCGCGAGAGCATGCCGTTTATAATACCGCGGTCAACACTCCGGCACAGGGCGTTTAAAAAGCCCAGCAGAATAAATCCGAAAAACGGCAGCGTGACGCCCACCATCCGAATGGGGTATAAGCCAAAGGGTACGCCCCAGATGGTTCTGCTGCCCAGCACCTCGCGCACGGCGCCGATGCCGCAGGCCACAAGCGCAAACCCCAGGCAGACGACAATCGCGTCGTACAGGCCGCGCTGCGGTGTCGGGCGGGGGTGTACGATCGCGAGATCGAGCATGATGCTGTTGACGGCGGCCAGCGGAATATAAAGGCCGAGGCTGTCGAGCAGCACCGCCTGCCGCCGAAGCAGCAGCTGAGCTGCGATGACGCCGAGCATCGCTAGCAGCGCGTAGCAGGGAACCTGATAAGGTGTCGGCAACTTCTTGTGCAGAGCCGGGGCCAGCGTCGCCGCCGGAACGGTTGCCGCCAGAATAAACACGCTGATCAGCAAGCCGCTTTTCAAATTTAGCGTTGGCACAATAACGAAGGGCAATGCCATGCCCAGCGCCACAACAGGGTTATTTTTAATCAGCCCCGATGTTTTCTTCAACCGCCGGCGATATTTCCGAATTGGTTTTAAGTTCAATGTTCTTCCTCCTGAGGGCGTGTGCTAAATGCTCTCCCCACAAATCAATAATCCAAACCGACGCGTTCATAACCAGAATGGCGAACAGCAGCGAATCTTCATATTCTCCTAAATGTCGAAACGTCATGCTGACGACGCCCGCCAAAAAGCCGTAGAGTATCTTCGGCAGCTTACGCTTGGGCGACGTCACAGGGTCGTTTATCAAAAAAATAGCGCCGATCAGCGTCAGGCCGGTCATCAGCTCGTAGCTGACCGAAGAAAGCGGCGTCAGCATGGCCCGCGGCACGGCGGCCGCCACGAGTGCGGCACTGGTCAAAAATGCACCGGTCATCCAAACGCTCACGGTTTTTCTCACCGCGAGGAATAAGAAACATGTACATAAAACTAATATGTTAGTGGCACCCATAGGACCCGCAAAGTTGCCCAGCAGCATATCCAAAAGATCGGTATTCGGCGCGCCCCCCAGCGACAGCGTGTAAGCCGGGGAGTTGATCAGCTTTTGCGCGCTGTCTACCGCGATGGGCAGCCGATCAAACGGAACGGGATATAAAAACATCGACTTGGGCCAGCATACGACCGCAAAAGCCGCACCGGCCACGGCGGGGTTAAAGATGTTCTCTCCGACGCCGCCAAACGGGTGCTTGGCGACGGCGACGCCAAACAGCGCGGCCACCGCGACAACCTCAAACCGGATGGAGGCCGGCATCAGCAGAGGAATCAGCATGCCCGTGACGGTGGGCGAAAGATCTCGGATATTCGGAACATTGCGTCGGGCGATCACACAGAGCATGTCGAACGAGGTCGTGATCACCACGCTCAGGAGCCCCAGCGCGAGGGCGCGTTTGCCGTAGTAATAGGTCGCCATCGCATAAAGCGGCAGCATGGCGATAACGGCGTCGAGCATCACGGTCTGGTTGCTTTCGCGTGAGCGAATATGCGGGGGGTTTTGTGCGCGTAGTTTCACAGCGGACCTCCTTGCTGCCGGGTGCGAGTCAACGCCGCCGCCCTGGCCATAACCTGCGCCAAATCAAGCTTGGCGGGGCAAACGTAGCTACAGGTTCCGCAGCCGGTGCAAAGATCGGCATCTGCAAGCGTTAGATTGCGCTTTTGCGGGGTCTGCATCACCTTGTAAATAAAATAGGGCGAGAGCCCCTCGGGGCAGACATCGGTGCAGCGCCCGCATCCGATGCAGCTGTAGCCCAGATCCTTAAATTCCTCGGCAAAGGCCAATATACCCTTTGTCGTCGCCGAAACAAACACCTTATCGGGGTCGGTGATGCCAAAGCCGGTCATCGAGCCGCCCGCGACAATGCGCTTAGGGTTCGCGATGGTACCCACCGCGTAAAGCACCTGCCCGATGGAGCAGCCGATCGGCACCTCATAATTCCCCGCGTTGGCGACGCAGTCGCCCGCCACCGTGATAAAGCAGCTATTCTGGCATAGCCCCTCATAGGCGGCGCGGCGCAGATGCATGAGCGCGCAGGCGCCGATGATCAGCACATTGTCGCGCTTCATCTGCCGCTTGGCGCGGTATTCGGCCGGGTAGGTGCCGCTGACACGCTCGACCCTGACGCCAAAAATATTATGCGGTATGCGGGTATCGATATCAAACAGGTTGCGGTAGATTTCAATCGACGTTTTTGACGCGCCGATCGCTCTTCTGGCCAGCGCCAGTCCCTCAGCCAACTGCTCGGGAAAATGCAGCGCGGGCCCGAGCTGGCTTGAGATGTAAGGCTCGTCGTCGAGCGCGTCGACCACGATGCCCGAAATGCCGTCCCGCGCGGCGGCGGCCAGCTTTTTCCACAGGCGGCGACCGTCGCACTCGTCGATGATTCTGGCCTCGCGTGCGATGGACACAATCTCGTACGGCGCGAGCAGCTCAGGCGTGGGCGAAACCGGCGTTTCGGTCCTTTGCGGGGGTATGTCCAAGCCGGGCAGCCGCCTGATCTCGCGCGACAGCCCCGGTTCTTTATTTTGCTCTAGTAAAATCCCTTTGGAAGAATTGGTTCTCATCAACCGTCCTCCTTCGCCCGTATGGTCTTTTCTTGAATGCAAAACCAATAAGGCGGTGATGTTTTTGGTATTTCGTCTCGTATCGCCCGACCGGTTAAAGGTCGTTTTAACGGCGCAGGATGTGGAACAGGTGGGCATAGACTGGGATAGTCAGGACACGGCCGAGGTCAAAAAGCTGCGGCGCTATCTGCTTGGCGTGCTGGCACAGGCGCAGTCACAAACCGACACCTCGTTTTTACTGCTTGGCGACCGCCTGCTCATCGAGATTTATCCCGAGGATGACGGCGGCGCAACGGTCTATTTTGTCATGGAGCAGAAAGAGGCGCACACCGCTTCGATCTGCGAGCCGGTCATGTTCAGCTTTGACGACACCGAGGCGCTGATCTGCGGCGCGTTGCAGCTTTTTTCGCTGCACGGACACCGCCTGCTGCAAAGCGCGCTCTACCGGCAGCAGGACTGCTGGCAGCTGATCATCCGCCCTATGGACGGACAAAACGGACCCGCCGTCAACCTGCTTTCGGAATATGGTCAGCGCGCTGAGGGCGGCAGCGTATTGTGCGCCATCGTTGAGGAGCACTGCAAGCCGATCATCCGCGAGCATGCCATCGACATGCTGTCCTATTATTTTAGCTGATCGCGACATCTTTATAAAAGGCGCGATGGATTGGCGCGCAGGCTGCGTGACCCGCCAAACATGCAGCGCGTGGGGCGATGCCCACCGACTTTCCTTTTGGCACAGGCAGGACGCAATCTGCGGCTAAAGATCCGCTTTTTAGTGGAATATCCGCCCGCTGCGGCTAAAGCGCCGCCTCAGCCGCCTTGCGGATAGCAGAAATAGGCTCCGCGTAGTTTTCATGACGGAAAACCGCTGAGCCTGCCACGAGAATATTAGCCCCTGCCCGCGCGACAAGCGGCGCGGTCGCAACGTCAATGCCGCCATCGACCTGAATGTCCACCGCAAGCCCCAGTTCGTCGATACGCTGGCGGATCAACGTCATTTTAGGCAGCATGTCCGACATAAAGCGCTGCCCGCCAAAGCCGGGCTCAACCGTCATCACCAGCACCATATCAATCTGGTCCAGATAAGGGAACACCGCTTCGGCGGGGGTTTTGGGCTTCAGCGAGAGGCCGACCTTTGCTCCGCCTTGGCGAATGGTGTCAATTGTTTTTTGGATGTCGCAGCCGCACTCGACATGAAACGTGATCATGTCGCTGCCCGCCTTGGCAAAGATGGGCGCATAGGTCAGCGGGTCGCTGATCATCAGGTGCACGTCCAGCGGCAAGGGGCTGATCTTTTTCAGCGATTCCACCACCGGCACCCCGATTGTAATATTTGGCACAAAATGCCCGTCCATCACGTCGACGTGAACCAGATCGGCGCCGCCTGTTGCAATGGCGCGCACCTCACGCTCTAAATTGGCAAAGTCGCTTGCCAGAATCGACGGGGAGATAAGAATCATGAAATTTATCGCTCCCTCTTGGTTTGAAAATTCGTCCTGTTTTTACAGCATAGCCACACAGCCGCATGGCATGCCGGTGTATTGGCGGCGGCGGTAAGCCCTGCTAAAGGGCGTGCCGCTGCGGATGAAGAAGATAAAATATCCACCCTGCGGTTATTTTACCTTAAATGCCGCTAAAGGTCAATAAAATGTACCGGGCAATTCCTGTCAGCGCCGCTGATACGAGCCCCCCGCCAAAACAAAAAAATGAAATGCCGCAACCATTTCGCCCTGCCCCAAAGGCGGCGCCGGCGGGCTACCGCCGGGCAAAACGCCGGCGTGCAGTCTAAAAGCTAAGCCACAAACCGCCGTTACAGCCATTTGGCTTACTACACGAACTGATAAATTCCTCGTGCTTGCATGCGATTGAACTAGCGGAATGCCCAAGCATCCGAATCATAAATTCAACCGCGATCGTTTAGCGGAAACTTCGTATAACGCAACAGCCGAAAAGCGAGGTTCACATGCCGGGGCAAGGGGGTATTGCATCTGCCCCGGCATGCCGGCGCGCATCTATGTGATGCGGCGGGTAACGCGCGCGCGGGCGGGTCTGTGGGCGCACATGGGCCGGTTTTGCACAGGCTGATGTGCGCCACCCGAACGCTGCCGCCGCTTAGCCTCACTGACATGTTATGCCGCAGACGGCAAAACGCCCCGACCCGCGGTCCATAAACGACAAAAGCGCGATTGCGTTTCTCCCCGCATTATCAACAGAACGCGATTTTAAAACCCGCCGTATTAAATTCAGGCCCTGTAAAAAAATTTTGCGTTTCGTTGAAATCCCTATCCAAAACAGCTGCGGTGGCAAAACCGAAGGCTGAAGGCTGTGCGTCGATGGTACCGCCCGAATGGCTTTAGGGTTTCAAAGCGCTTTGCGGCCCATAGAACACACCCCTCTGAGCACTGCACAAGCAACGCGAGAACCGCTGCAAAATGTTGATTTGCAGCGGTTCGGTTTATGGGCGATTATTGGCGCGAAACCAGCGTCGCGTTATCAACATCCTCCATCAGCCGCATACTGACGCTGAAGGTCTGACCGCTGTTCTGCACGCCGCGAGACGGGCGGTAAAGGGTCAGCGTAACGTTGTCACCCGGCGATTTTGTTTTAAGAAAAGCGCTGACATCGTCAAATGTTTCGATCTTGGTGTTGTCGATCGCCGTGATAATATCGCCTCTGGTGACGTTCTTGCCCGCCAGATCGGAGGTGGGGTCGATCGATTGGATATAAATGCCGACCGGAATGCTGTTGATCTGGGAAAGCGTCTGGTTGATTTCGACGCCCGAAATGCCCAAGCGGGTGCGACCCTTGACATAGCCGTAGGCCATGAGCTGGTCGATGACCGGCTTCGCCTCGCTGATCGGAATCGCAAAGCCGATACCCTCGTAATCGACGGCCGCAATCTTCGAGGAGTTGATGCCGATGACCTGCCCGTACTCGTTGACCAGCGCGCCGCCCGAGTTGCCGGGATTGATAGCCGCATCGGTCTGGATAAAGCTGCTCGAATAGCCGCCATCTTTGATCATGCGGTTGACCGCCGAGATAATGCCCTGCGTGACGCTGCCCGCCAGCGTGGAGCCGCCGGGGTTGCCGATGGCAACGACCGTCTCACCCACCTCCAGCGTGCCGGAATTGCCAAACTCCGCCGCAATCAGGTCGGGGGCCTCTATTTTGATGACAGCAAGGTCGGTCTTGGTGTCGATGCCGATCAGCTTTGCCGAATAGGTGTCACCATTGTCCAACTCGACGTTAATGCCGGTCGAGCCCGCGACGACGTGCGCGTTGGTGATGATGTAGCCGTCGGTATTGATGATGATGCCCGAGCCCTCGCCCGACGGCGTAAAGGTATCTTTCATGCTATACTGCGCAATGCCCACAACCGACGGGCGCACCTTTCTGGCGATCTCGACGGTTGAAAGCTTGCCATTGGTGACCACCTCAAGCGTGTCGCTCGAGACCGGATGCTCCTTGATGGTCAACTGCGGGCTGCCGGTGTTGTCGATAGTCGATGACGTGCCCGGCTCCCCTTGATCGATGGCCGAAGCGTTCCACAGGCTGTAGATGCCGTAGCCCGACAGGCACATCACCCCCACGAGTAGCACCGCGCCCAGCAGTGCGCCAATGACCGCAAGGCCGCCCGATTTTTTGGGCGGACGCGGATTGGACCGGCCCGCAGCTTCGTAATCTTCAAATTTCCATTGGTATTCCTGCCGGTTGTTGTCAGCGGAAAAATTCTGCTGATAACCGTTCTGACGGTTCGGATTATAGCCATATGACCCGGTGTGGTTGTTGTCTTGATTCTTGTTTTCTTCGAACATACTTCAGATCCCCCTTCGACGGAATTATCATGGCTCTATCGTAACTTCAAATTATTAAAACCGCATGAATGCCTTTTTAAGCATTTTAGTTTTATTTTAAAAGTTATTGTGGCGGTTTTTCGCCTAATTCTTAGGCTTTTCGGATTTACGAAACAGCGATTGCCCGCTCTTTTGCACCGCCGG
>DALYYK010000009.1:15410-17940 GCA_031983305.1 Candidatus Fimivivens sp.
GTAAAGGCAAACTCGGTATATTCGCCCTCGACCGAGCGCACCGTAATGGTGCCGCCCTGTAGATGCACAAGCGACTTGACGATATGCAGCCCTAAGCCGACGCCCTTAGTGTCGATGCCGCGCGAACGGTCGCTTTTATAAAAGCGGTCAAACAGGCGCGGGATCTCCTCCTTGGGGATGCCCTCGCCGGTGTTGCGTATCGCGATATGCAAAAGCTTGCCCTCGTTTTTATATTCCACCGAAAGCACGCCGTAATCCGGCGTAAATTTAACCGCGTTTTCGATCAGGTTATAGGTAATCTGATGCACGAGATCGGGGTCGGCCTCGGCGAAGGCCTTTTCGGCATCGAGCCCGCGCACGTCGATATGTCGCTGCTCAAGCACCTGTTCAAAGCCCAGAATCGTGCGCAGAATAATCTCCTGAACGTCGACGGTCTGCGGATGCAGCTGCATTTCGCCCGCTTCTATCCGCGAGATATTGAGCATCGACACCACCATGCGCGACAGGCGCTTGACCTCGTTTGAGACAATGCCCAGATAGTGCGGATATTTCTCTTGCGGAATAGTACCATCGAGAATGCCGTCGATGAATCCGCCGATGGTGGTCATCGGGGTTTTGAGCTCGTGCGAGACATTGGCGATAAACGAACGGCGGGTCGATTCCAGCGTTGCGAGGCTCGAGGCCATGTTGTTAAACGCCATGGCGAGCTGCTCGATCTCCTCGTCTCCCTCAACCGGAACCCGCACCGTAAAGTCACCCTTTGCAAAGCTGTCGGTCGCTTTAAGCATGGCGCGCAGCGGGCGCACCATCGCCTCGGTCGTAAAATAGATCACAATAAACGACACCGCGATAACGAGCACCGAGCCGATTAAAAAGATACGGAACACATCCTTTAAAAAGCGGGACATTTCAGAGGCGCTCGCGGCGGCGAACACAACGCCGATCGCCATGGGCTTGGGCGTATATTGCACGTCGTCTTGGCCGGGCGTCTCGGTTTCGACCAGCACTTCGATCTCCACCGGCACGCCGACAACGTAGGCGGCATCAGAATAGATTCCGTTTAGGCGGGTAACGCCCCGGTAGCCGCCCGATAACGCCGCCTGCATGGCAAAGGGGTCTATGTCGTTGCTTTTGTGGCTGCAATCGGCGGCATCCAGACAGATGAGCGTATGCCCTTCGGTGTTGACCAGAAAAATATCCGCCTCGGCGGCGGCCGAGAGAATGGCAAAATTAGTTGTGATAACCTGCCTATCAATATTTTTCCGGTTGTTGAGTTGGTAGTTTAAAGCGACGAGCCGCGCGGCCTGATCGGCCTTTCTTTTGAGCGAATCGAGATTTTGCTCTTTAAAATATTGCGCAGAAAGCGTGACCAGCATCACGCCGAGAAGCACGATGCTGGTTAGTATTATTGACGCGCAAAGGCTGAAAAATCGTGAAAAAAGATTTCTTTTCATACGAAATCAGTCCTTGGTTTCAAACTTATAGCCGACGCCCCAAACGGTTTTAAGCGTCCATTTTTCAGAGACGCCCTCGAGCTTTTCGCGCAGGCGCTTGATGTGCACGTCGACGGTGCGAGAGTCGCCGTAATATTCAAAGCCCCAGACCTCGTCGAGCAGCTGGTCACGCGTATAAACGCGGTTGGGGTTCGACGCGAGGTGGAACAACAGCTCGAGCTCCTTGGGCGGCGTGTCGACAACCTTGCCGTCGACCTT
This sequence comes from Candidatus Fimivivens sp., assembly GCA_031983305.1. Classification (GTDB taxonomy): domain Bacteria; phylum Bacillota; class Clostridia; order Oscillospirales; family Ruminococcaceae; genus Yanshouia. The sequence goes on from DALYYK010000009.1 coordinate 17,123, forward strand.
GAGTTCATATTTGGTCATGTTGACCACCAGCTTATCAAAGCTGACCTCGCGCACGGTGCTCTCGGGCTGTACGCCGTTGACGGTGCGCCGCAGTACCGCCTTGATACGGGCGACAATCTCCTTGGCGTCAAAGGGCTTAACGACGTAGTCGTCGGCCCCAAGCTCCAGCCCAAGCACCTTGTCAAACGTCTCACCCTTGGCGGTGATCATAATGATCGGCACGTTGGATTTTTTGCGAATCTCGCGGCAGACCTGCCAGCCATCGAGCCCCGGCATCATCACATCGAGCAGAATGAGCGCGGGTGCCTCGACGTTGAATTTGGCGATCGCCTCGTTGCCGTCGTTTGCGATTACGACGGTGTACTGCTCCTTTTCAAGATAAAGCCGCAGCAGCTCGCAGATATTCCTATCATCATCCGCCACCATAATTTTTTCCAGCGACATGGCCAAGCCCTCCTTAGTTATTTAACATCCGGCGTCTTGCGACCCCGTATTAAGACTTAAAAATATTGCAGTTATTAATTTATATTATACATCATTTGCGGCCAGAATCGTGAAATTTTTAGAAATTTTCTGCAACGCTATTTAGATTTAGGCGGTCTGATCGCGCTCATACATTATAAAGCTGCATTTTTGTCCCGCCGGTCTGAGCGGCGGGAGGAATAAGATGGGCGGCGGCGTCAAAAGCGGCGGCGTTTTAGCAGTTTTTAAACAAATGTCGCTCAACGCGGCATTCGGGAGCTCCTTGCGAAAGCGCGACCAACGCTTTTAATTTGTACAATTGATAATATGCGTTTTTCGTCGGCAAAAGGCCTTCG
>DALYYK010000010.1:0-17297 GCA_031983305.1 Candidatus Fimivivens sp.
CGTCTTTAAATAATAGAAAAACCGGGTTTTGCGCAGATGAGAAATCAGGAAAAATACCGCAACCGCAACCGTGAGAAAAAGGTAATAGTAGATGCGCGCATCCTTAAATTGCAGATACAGCCACGGGTTGAGCCCTTTTTTGAACATCGAAACGCCCTTTGCGCCGTTGGTAAAGCCAACGTTCACGCAAATATAGCGCGCGCATTCGGCCAGCGCCATGGTACAGATAGCGAAAGCATGGCCGCGCAGGCGCAGCACCGGCTTGCCGATCACCCATGCAAATCCCGCCGCCATCAACATGCCCAACGGAATCGAAACCCACGGGGATAAATTAAAATACTGAAGTGTGAGACCCACCGCATATGCGCCGAAGCCGTAAAACAGGGAATGCCCGTTCGAAACCTGTCCGGTATAACCGCCGATGACGTTCAAGCCCATGCCCAGAACCGACCAAATCGTAATCAGAATCAGTAAATTGCGAAAAAACAAGCTCGAGTTTAAAAACGGGAGCACGACGGCAACCGCAATGACAGCCGCCGGAACAGCGGTAGATTTAAAACATTTCGTCTTCATTGCTTACCTCCGAACAATCCCTTGGGTTTAAACTGCAACACCAGCATGAAAACCACACAGATGCCCAGATATTTGTAGGCCGTGTTGAAATAAACGCCGGTGAGCGAATCGACCAGCCCCATGATCAGCCCGCCAAAAAGCGCACCCGGGACGCTGCCGAAGCCGCCCATTACAACGGCGATAAAGCCGAAAAGCTGAAAGTTGCCGCCCACGCTGGGATAACAGTAATAATAATACGAGAGCGCGCAACCCGCTGCGCCGGCAACGGCGGCGGACAATCCAAAGGCCATCGAATAGGATTTCTCAGTGTTGATGCCGACAAGCTCGGCCGCCATTTTATCCATAGAGGTCGCGCGAATCGCTTTGCCGGACTTGGTGGTGTTAAGAAAAAGAAACATCAGCACCGAAATGCAGATCGCGATTGCAAACGGAACCAAACGGTTGAGCGCGACCGTGAGAGGCCCGACGCGCACCGATCCACTCATGGAAATATTTTTGATGGTCTTAAAGGTTCCGCCAAAAATAAGCAGCATGCCGTTGACCAGCACCATGCTCAGGGCGAAGGTGATCAATCGCTGCGAAATCGTGGGGCCTTTAAGCGCCCTGACAATAATCGATTTGTAGACCAGCATACCCAACAAAAACAGTCCGCCGACACAAAACGGCAGCGCAGCGATGGGATCCAAGCCGGTATAAGTACAGAAAAAATAAGAAATAAACATTGCGATCATGCAAAATTCGCCCTGTGAAAAGCTCAGGATATTCATGACGCCCCAAACCAGCGCGATTCCCATTGCAATCAGGGCATAAATAGCGCCATTGATGATGCCCTCGTAAAGCACCTGCAAAAATAAAGACATAAGACAAGTCCTCCCAATTGGTTTGCAAGATGATGTTAAAAATCGAGCCGCCGAAGATTACCATCATCGACGGCTCGTCAGGGAGATGTTAATATGTTACAATGGGCGTTTTACCGGTCGTTCCAGCCTTTAGCGGGAACAATGGCGTTGGTCGTCGCGCAGTTGGGCGGGTAAACCGTCTTATAGGAACCGCCCTGAACCTGCATGATGACGCCGGTCGCGTTGAGGTTCTGGCCGTACTGATCCATTTTGATGCTGTCCCAGGGCATCCAAACCTTGCTCATGTCCACATTCAGATTCAGCATGGCGTCTCTGACCGCCGCGGGCTGGGTGCTGCCGGCCTGGTTAATGGCGGCACAGATCAGCAGAACGTCGACCGCGTCCTTGGACATACCCTCGTTGAAGGGGATCCCCTTGGAGTGGGAGGGATAGATATCAATGAGACTTTGAATAACCGACTTGCCGGTCAGGTCAGCGGACCAGCCGCCGGTGGTGAAACAGTATTCGGTCTTATCGCCAAGCGCTGTGAAGAAGTCAGCCGTCACAAAACCGCCGCGCTGGCCAATCAGCATTTTTGGGAACCAATCGGCGTCCTTCATCGTGTTGATCAGCAGAATGACGTCGGTGGCATAGCCGGCAACCATCAGCACATCGGGGTTTGCCTGCTTGAGCTTTAAGACTTCAGAGGTCAGGGAGGTGGAGTTCGCGGCATAGGTCATGTTTTCGACGACCTCATAGCCGTATTGCTTGGCAAAGTTTATCTCAACAGGATAAATATTCGCACCGAACTCGCTGTCTTCGGAGAGGAGGGCAACCGTCTTGATATCGGTACCGGCCTTTTTAACCTCGTCCATCAATTTGTAGGAATCTTCAATATATGTATTGTCGGTCAGATTATAGCGGATCAGCCATTCGTAGTCGAGCGAGCCGTCGGTCAGGGAAACGGCGGAACCGGCCGTAACCAGCGGAATGCCGTACTGCTCGGTAACAACCGCAATCGCCTTGGTCATGCTGCTGGTCAGCTAACCGGTCAGCGCAACGCAGCCCTCTTCGGAAATAAGACGCTTGGCCTCGGATGTCGCCACCGTCGTATCGCCCTTGGTATCCGCCTTAACCAGCTTGATCTGTGCGCCGTTGAGGTTCGGGAGCCCCGCGTCAGCGGCTAAAAGCATGTCGACGTCGACGCGTTTCTGATTGACGAGATCCACAATCATCTCGGCCGCCCAAGTGACCTGCTGCCCGTTTTCAGCCGCCGTACCCGTCAAAGGGGCCAGCCAGCCTATTTTGATCGTTTCGACATTGCCGGTTGAATTTGAGGAAGATTGCGTATCCGTAGACGCATTGTTCGCAGTGCCTGATGTGGAAGCGGATTGCGAGGACTGGCTGCAAGCGGTCGCGCTGAGAAGCATCGTAAACGCCGCTATTAAAGCAATAATCTTTTTCATATTTTCCTCCTTAATTTCCGAAATGCGTTGTGGGGTTCTTTTGAAGCGATCAGCATATTCAGGTCAAATAGCTAATTCTATTTATACTGCGATCTTATCAAAAAGTCAACATACTTTTTCTTTGAAACAAAGAAATTATGTATATTGTAAACATTATATTTTAAATTCTTGTTTAGAATAAACATTTTAAAATACAAAAGGCAGACCCACCCATGGTGCGGTCTGCCTCTTTGCAGCTTAAACGTTTTCAGGATATAGCAATTCAATCTGCTTTTCCGCCAGCAATTGAATCCACTCGTCAGATGGCTTATAGTCGGTAATGACCGTAGAAACCTTATCAATATCAAACAGCTTAGAAAATGCCATCCGACCGAATTTCGTGTGGTCTGCCAGCAAAACAGCCTTTTGTGAGCGTGAGATCATCAAGCGTTTCAATTCGGCTTCGGCGTCGTCGGTATCCAACGCGCCCTCGTCAAGATGCAGCCCCTTGCAGCTGACAAACGCGATGTCGGTGTGATAACTCCCGATGGTATTACAGGCGATAGCGCCCTGTAGCGAGAGGGATTGCTTATTGAAGACACCGCCGGTCGACATGACGCCAATTTCGGCGCTCTCCATCTCGTGAAGAATATTGGTTGAAAACGTAATGACCAGCAGGTCGCTGCGGTTGGATAAAAGACGGATCACTTCCATCACGGTGGAGCTGGCATCCGCGGCGATGGAGGCTTTATCCGGAACAAGCGATGCCGCAATTCTCGCCATGGCCCGCTTCTCTTTCGTATTTGTCATCGCACGCCTGATAAAACTGACTCTTTTAACGTTTTCGTCGGGATTCAGAACCGCGCCGCCGTAGGTTCGGGTAATGACCCCCTCATCCTCCAGTTTTTCAAGGTCACGCCGGATTGTTTCTTCCGTAACGCCGAAGCGTTTGCTTAAATCGGACACAATCACTTTGTTTTCAGTTCTGACTATTTCACGAATGCTCTCCAGTCTGTCTTTTAGGGCCATACTTTTACGCTCCAACACAAATTTTAAAATTATCCGGTTTTGCCCATCAACACGAACAGGGGCAACGGGGCAGCCTCTGCATCCGGCATTCTGCCGTCGAAAAGGCCGTTTTACAGCCACATTGCCCGTCGTTCGCCAACGGCCGTATGTATTTATCATACCGGGAAAGCGCAAAGAATTCAATAGTTATTTGTCCAATGCCTCCGCCGTATCGCGCATCATGGCAATATCCTGCGCACTTAAATCGATCTGCGCGGCACGGATATTCTTTTGAACCTGATCGGCCGTTGTGGCGCCGCTGAGCAAAACGATCTTCTCATCCTGCGCCAAGACCCACGCCATGACCAAATCGGACACCGCGCAGTCGTATTTGGCGCACAGCGGCCGCAGCGCGTCCAGAAAATCAAATACGCGCGGCAGGTTTTCGGGCTGGAACCATTTCTTGGGGATCTGCGCGCCCACGGGCTTGTAATCGCGGGGCAACGCGCCGCTGAGCAGGCCCATCTCCAACGGGGAATACGCTTGCAGAACGACGCCGTGCTTTTGGCAGATCGGCAGAAGCGCCTCCTCCACCTCTCGATCCAGGATGCTGTATTTCGCCTGCACAATGTCCAGCGGGCCATATTTGAGATATTCTTCCACCTGCGCGGGCGTCACGTTCGCAGCGCCAATCGCGCGGATTCTGCCGCTGGATTTCAGCTCGCCGAGCAGCGCCATCGTTTCTGCGATGGGGGTGTAATAAGGCTCCACCGCCTGCCAGTGCGACATATAAACATCGATATAATCGGTACCAAGCCGCTCAAGGCTGCGGTCGATTTCGGCAAGAATCGACTCTCTCGACAGATTTTTGTATAGCTGCACATCGCCGACCTTGTTGAACAGCGCACCGGGGCGGTCCCATACAATACCGAATTTTGTGATGATGCAGGTATCCTCGCGCCGCATGCCTTTCAGCGCTTTGCCGACGACCGCCTCGCTGTTGCCAAAGTTATAGCCGGGCGCGGTGTCGATCATATTGATGCCGACCGACGGGCAGGTTTGAATCGTCTCAATACTCTGCTTTTCCGCCTCCGCCTGCTGTTCGGCTGTCTGGCCCCAGGCGGGGCCGCCGCCGATCGCCCATGTGCCGAGGCATATCCTCGAAATCGGTTTGTCCAATGTGCCAATCTTAATCGTTTTCATGCGCATTCCTCCGATCTAAATAATCGCGGTAACGCAGGTCCGCCTGCGCCCGATTCTGAACGCCCGCCGTCGCACCGAGCGCTTCGACCGCAATCGACGCCACCGCGCAGGCAAATTCGGTGCACGCCCGCACAGGCAGGCCCTCAAGCAGGCCGCAGATAAACGCCGCCGCAAAGTTGTCTCCCGCGCCGGTCGTGTCGATGCAGTTCGCATAGGGGTAGGCGTCAACATAAAAGCCGCCGTCGGCGTTTTTAAAATAAGCGCCTTTTTTGCCGAGCTTGACCACGACATTTTTAACGCCGCAGGACAAAAAGACCTCGGCAATCTCTTGCTCGTCCGCCTTGCCGGTCAGCTCGCGGGCCTCGGTGAGGTTCGGAAAAAAGTAATCGACATAGGCCAACGCCCCGCGGATATCCTCGACCGTTTCACCGAACCGGCTTTTAACGACATCCGCGCAGATCGTCATTCCTTGGCTTTTGGCCTTCTCAAACAGGCGAATCATCACAGCGCTGTCGAGCAGCGGATTGTTGAAGATGCTCGCGAACGAAAGGATCGTCCCCACGTTGAGCGCTTCGAGGTCGATATCGGCGGGCGCGTACTGCCACAGACTGCCATGGCGGTTTGTGATAAACGTCCGCTCCCCGTCCTCGCCGATCAGGCCGACATTGATAGAGGTGCTCAAGGCATCCTTTACCACGACGTAATCGGTATCAATCCGGTTTTGTCGGCAATGCGTCAAAATGTAATGACCGGCAGCGTCGTTGCCAACGCAACTGACCAGCCGAGCAGTATGCCCCAACCGGGAGAGGATGGTCGCCTCGTTGATCGCATCCCCGCCGATGACCATGGCGATTTGGTCGACCGGATAGGACACCCTTGTCAGGATATCCGCTGGTATCGGGCAAAGCAGTAAATCGACAATTGCAGCGCCCACGGCCACAACTTCAATATTATTTTTCAAACCAGCCCTCAGCCTTTCCATTACTTCCGAACAGCATGATTTTATCTTCGGCGCGCTTCTGAATCGCGTCGCGGACGCGAATATTCAGCGCCTGATACCGTTCGTCCTTCGGCATTTGCTCAATGGCGTCCATCGCCGCGTCGCACAGCTCGGTATGGATATTGATCTTCGTGATGCCAAGGCTGATAGCCCGGCGTATGTCCGCATCGCCGATGCCCGACGCGCCGTGAAGCACCAGCGGTATCGACACACTCGCGCGCACCTTTTCCAGAATCTCAAAATTAAGCTGGGGCGGCGCGGTATATCGCCCATGCTGGTTGCCGATGGCAATCGCCAGCGAATCAATGCCCGTTCGCGCGACAAACGCCGCCGCCTCGGAAGGGTCGGTGTACATATAGCTCGCCAGCGCCTCTTCGTAGTTGGTTTCGGCCCCGACGTGCCCAAGCTCGCCCTCAATGGGGATGCACAGGGGGTGGAATCGGTCCACGACCTGCTTAGTGACACGGATATTTTCCTCAAGCGAATAAGCCGATCCGTCAATCATCAGCGAGTTGTACCCGATGTCGATGGCATGGCTGACGATCTCATAGCTACGGCCGTGATCCCAATGAATTGAGCAGGGCAACGCCGTCTGCGTGGCGTATGAACGCATCATGCAGATAAAATGATTGATATCGGTATTGACCAGAAAGCCGCTGCCAAAAGACAGAATAACCGGCGACTGTAGCTTTTCGCAAGCCTTCATCACGCCGGAAAGCATTTCTACATTCCATATGCAGAAATTTGCAACCGCATAGTGCTCTTTCTGCGCTTTGAGAAGCATGTCTTTGGTTGATACAAGCATAGTTTTACCTCAATGAACTTTTATTTGTTTTCAATCTGCGAACCAATACGAATAACGCCCTTAATAATTTCGGACTTGCGCGCAATCGATTCTTCAAAAGCGCGCTGAACTTCCTCATAGGGATATTCGTCGGTCACCATCGAGGCCACGTCAAAACGCCCGGAGGAAATAGCGTCAATCGTCATGGGGAAATTGTTGGCATAGCGAAACACCGTTTGAATCGTAACCTCGCGGTTGATGCGCAGAAAATCGATCGGCGTCTCGCCCGAGATGGTGCCGACGATCATGATCTTGCCCCCGCGGCACACAAGCTGCGTCGTCTGCGCCGCGGTCGGCTTTGCACCGGCGGTTTCAAATACAATATCCGCGCCCAGACTGCCCAAAATTTCTTTGACACGGTCCACCGTGTTTTCTTTTGACGCGTCGACCACGCACATGGCGCCGAGCTTTTGGGCCATCTCAAGCCGCTTTGGGAGCACATCGACCACAACGATCTCCACAGCGCCCATCACGCGACAGGCTTGCAGCGTCATCAGGCCGATGCAGCCGGCGCCGAGAATCACGATTTTCTTTCCGGGGCGCGCGTCGGCCATCAGCGCCGCGTGCATGCCGACCGCCGCCGGTTCAACAAGCGCACCCTCTATCATACTCATATTATCCGGCAACCGATATGTAAAGCGTTCAGGATGCACCAGATAATGGGTGAGCGCGCCTTTATAATGCGGCTGCGTCGCCATAAAATCGACGTCGGGGCAAATGTTGTACTGCCCCGAGAGGCAAAACCTGCACTTGCAGCAGGGAATGCCCGGTTCGCAAAGAACACGGTCCCCCGCTGAAAAATTTTTGACCTTCGGCCCGACCGCAACGACCGTACCGGAAAATTCGTGCCCCAGCCCGATTTTCTGATTAGGATCCTGAGGCGGAATGAAAGGGCCATGCGCAAATCCATGAACGTCTGAGCCGCAGATGCCGACATATTCCACGCGGATCAAAACGCCGTCATCGGTTACCTGCGGCATCGGCGCCTCCTGTATCTGCATCAAGCCGGGATGAACCAGAATGGCCTGAGTGTTTTTTAACATGTTCACATCCTCTTTCGCAAAAGGGCTAATCGCAGTCATAAGTAAAAATAACCTTAATAGCTTCCTTGCTGGCCATCGCCTCAAAGCCCTCTTCCCAATGGGATAAGCCCATGCGGTGCGTAATCAGCGGCTTGGCCTGAATCATGCCGGATTTGAGCAGCGCAATGCTGTTGGCCCACGAAACGGCATCGTAGGCCTGATGCCCGATGATGGATATATTCCGCATCGAAATCTCGTTGATAGAAAATTCCAGAGGCTTGAACCCCATGCCGATACGCACGAGCTCGCCGTTGTTGCGCAGCATCTCAATACCCTGTTTAAGCGAGATGTTCGCGCCGGCACAGTCCACAACCAGACCGATGCTGTCCTTACCGCCGCACAGCGCGTGGCATCGCGCGACGACATCCTCCTCGGAGCCGTTCACGCAGGCTGTGGCGCCGCACGCCTTTGCGACGTCAAAGCGCACCTTTGTATCCTCTTGCAGACCGACCATGATGATGTTAACGGCGCCCATGAGTTTTGCGATCTGCACGGAAAACAGACCGAGCGGACCGGTGCCGAACACCACGACGTTTTCTCCGGGCAGCAGACTTGACTGCTGCGCAAGCGCCTTATAAGCGTTGCAGATGGGATCTAGAACCGCCGCTTCCTCATAGGAGATATTTTCGGGTATCTCCCAGATCGCCTGCGGATGAATTCTGAGAATCTCCCCCGGAATTCGGCAGTATTTTGTAAAGCCGCCGCTGTACCCATAGCCAAGGCCGAGATTCACATGCTCTGAACAAAGCAGAAAGTCGCCGCGTATGCATGCGGGGCATTTTCCACAGACATGTGCGGTGTTATCCGAAACGATGCGCTGCCCGGGCTTCCAGTTCCGCACGTTTTTGCCGACCTGAACAATCTCGCCGGAAAACTCATGCCCGCGCACTGAACCAAACTCATTAGAACCGTTGTCCACTTTAAAATGCTTCATGTCCGCACCGCATATTGCCGCCGCCCGTACCTCCATGATGATGCCGTCGTCACCGCAGTCGGGCTCCGGGATATCGATAAAATGATAGGTACCGAACTCCGATGGTTTACCAAACTTCGCCAAAGCTTTCATTTTAAATACCTCCAATGCAGCCATTCGTTTTTATACCGAGCGCTTCACTTGGTAGTGTAGCACATCCCAAATCCATATTCAAGGATTTTGACTTTGTTTTAAAGATTTTTTCTTTGTTTTGCTCAAATATAATCTGTTTTCCACTAATATTATTGATAATTTTTCTGTAATACCCGCATAAAAATCCGATGAATGCAGGCCACACAACCATTAAGAGCATGGATTTCTGCTTTTAACAGAAAGCATCGTGTTAAACCCCATATCCGATATTGCCGCCTCGATGCGTAATTCTGCATTTTTGCGAGGCTTGTTTTGAATATGATGGGCAACCCGACCGACGCAAAGATGAGACTCCGTTACAGACGGCAGCGTTCGTCGAAAAGCGGGCCGCTGCTCGTCTTTGGGGACTTTTATTTTAAGAAGAGTTCATGCATTTTTAGGCTAAAATAATTTGATGTCATGCAGCTTGCGCCACATGACATCAAATGCAGATATTCGCGCAACATCCTACGCTTCATAGCGACTAGGAAAAGCATCCCTTTTTGTACGCTCCCTGAAATATAAGTTGTTCTTTTCAAGGACAACTCATCAGCAGCCGCAGGACGGCGTCAGTCAGAAACGCCAGATCTTCCCCACCGGTTTTCACAATTTCCTCAAAGGTGGTCACGCCTCTTACGGCACTGAAAATAGCGGTAATACCATAGTCGTACATCGCTTGGGCATCCTTGCCGATGGAGCCGCACAGCGCCACGCAGGGGACACCCGCTTTTTTACACCGCAGGCCGACACCCATGGGCACCTTGCCATGGGCACTCTGCCAGTCTATGCGGCCCTCGCCGGTCAAGACCAGATCGGCCTGAGCCGCCAACTGGTCAAAATGCACGGCGTCCAGCATCAATTCCACACCGGCCTTCAGCTTGCCATTGAGCAACAGCAGAACGGCCGCACCCATACCGCCCGCTGCGCCAGCACCTGGAATATTGGCAGCGGAAGCGCCGCAAAAACGGGTCAAAACCTGTTCAAAATGGGTCATGCCAGCTTCCAGCTGCACCAATAAGGCCTCGTGCGCGCCCTTCTGGGGGCCAAAAGTGTAAGTGGCGCCGCTGGGGCCCAGCAAGGGGTTGTTCACATCACAGGCAGCCTCGATAATCAGTGCGGGCAACGCCAGCGGCGGCTGAATCGATTCAATTTTTCCCAGATTCACCGCCAGAGGCTCTACCTGGCCTCCCTGAGCATCTAAGAATTGATAGCCCAACGCGGCGGCCATCCCGATGCCGCAGTCGTTGGTGCAGCTACCGCCCAAGCCCAGAAGAATCTTTTTGATTCCCCGGTTTGCGGCATCCAGAATCATCTCGCCCACTCCCCGAGAGGTGGTTAGCAGGGGATTTCGCCGCCCTTCTACCAACGGCAGTCCGGCGGCAGCGGCCATTTCCATGACGGCGCTGCCATCCGGCAGGATGCCATACACCGCGTCCACAGTCCCCCCCAGCGGCGCGGTAACCGTCACGGTTATTCGCTCTCCGCCCATGATGCCCAGATAAGACGCCACCATGCCCTCGCCGCCGTCCGCCATCGGAACGGCGGTAATCTGGGCATCGGGGACATATTGTCGGATGACAGCCGCTTCAATAGCGCAAACCTCAGCCGCGCTGAGGGTTCCCTTAAAGGAATCGGGCGCCAATAAGAATTTTTTCAAAAAAAAACCTCCTCGAATACGCAATGATGCCGATTCGGCTGTATATTTTTGCGGGCAAATTTAATTGTTCACGACATTGATCGGCGCACCGGCCATGTAAGCCTTGGCATTTTTCACCGCGCAGTCCATGATCCGCTGGCGGCTCTCCTTGGGCGCCCAGGAAATATGCGGGGTGATGATGCAGTTCTTTGCTTTAAGCAGTGGATTATCGCTGCGGATCGGCTCGGTGGAAACCACATCCAAACCGGCCGCGGCCATCTTGCCGCTGTTAAGCGCGTCGGCTAAATCCTGCTCGTTGATCAGCTGGCCGCGCGCATTGTTGATGAGAATGACACCGTCCTTCATCTTGGCGATAGACGCTTTGTTGATGAAGCCGGTGTTATCGGGCGTCAGATTGCAGTGCAGAGTGATGACATCGGCGGTCGCCAGCAGGGTGTCCATATCCACATATTCGGCAATTTCTCTGCCGGAATCGTTGGGGTACAGATCATAGGCAATCACCTTCATGCCCATTGCCTTGGCGATACGGCCCTCAGCCTGACCGATGCGGCCGAATCCGACAATACCGATCGTCTTGCCCTCCAACTCGATAAGCGGATAATCCCAGTAGCACCAGTCGATGCAGTTGGTCCACTTGCCGGCATGAACCGATTCGCTGTGGTGGCCGATGTGGTGGCAAACCTCCAGCAGCAGCGCGATGGCAAACTGGCTGACCGAAGCCGTGCCATAGGTGGGCACATTCGTCACGGGAATGCCCTTCTCTTTGGCATATTGATAGTCAACCACATTGTAGCCAGTGGCCAGCATGCTGATAAACTTCATATTGGGGCAGGCGTCGATCACTTCCTTGGTGATCGGGGTCTTGTTGGTGTAAACCATCTCGGCGTCGCCAATGCGGGCTATGATCTCGTTGTGATCGGTCAGAGAGGTACGGTCATAGATCGTCACCTCTCCGAGCATCTCCAGTTCGCTCCAGCTCAGATCGCCCGGGTTTTCGGTGTAACCGTCTAAAACTACAATTTTCATGCAGAAACGCCTCCAGTCATCAAGTTCAATTTTACAGCGCGCCTAATACGCGCTTGTATGGTTTTAGTCAACGCGCGTTCATATAAGACGTGGGTCGGTATTTTCAAAAGGCCCTGTTAATATTATTTTTGTTGCTTCCAAGCACGCCTATAGGTGAGTCTGTTGACCGCGCTTACAAAAAGTTGCGAATTTTAATATCCTCCTGCGCGAAGACGGTGCGAATTTTCTCGACGAAGGCCAACGCTTTGGCCCCGTCTCCATGGACGCAGAGGGTATCGCCCTTAATATCCAGCTCCTTGCCGTTGATAGAAGTTACCTTGCCCTCTTTGATCATGCGAACGCAGCGCTGGATCGCAATGTTCTCATCGGTGATCATCGCGCCTTCCATTTGGCGCGGAACGAGAGAAAGATCGTCCATATATGCGCGGTCCGCAAAAATCTCGGAGGCGGTTGGCAGCCCCATCTCCTCGGCAATCGTGCCGAGCACGGCGCCGGCGCAGTAAAAAATACGGATGCTTGGATCAATTTCGTAAACTGCCTCGCAAATCGCCCGGGATACGATTTCGTCATACTGGCAGATGTTCCCCATAGCGCCATGGGGCGCCACATGCTGTAGCTTTAAGCCGTAGCTGTGCGCAAAAGCCCAGAGCGCGCCGATCTGATACTTGACGTAGTTCTTGATCTCTGCGGAGGAAAGCGTCATTTTGCGGCGGCCGAACCCCATAAGATCGGGGTACCCCGGATGCGCGCCTACCGCCACGCCGCGTTTCTTTGCCATGTGAACAACGCGGTCCATCACCATCGGATCGCCCGCATGCCAGCCGCAGGCGATGTTGGCCGAGCTTACATATTGGATAATGCCTTCGTCGTTTCCGATCTTATACGCGCCAAAGCTCTCTCCCATGTCGCTGTTTAAATCTACCTGAAACATGATTTTTCCTCCTTACGCCATTTCTTCCACGCTGACCTGATAAATGCTTCCCTTGAAGTTCACCCGATAATAATGGATGCGAGAATCAGGGCGCTTTTGTTTTAGCTGACGCGCCATTTCATCGAGCTCGCCCAGATAGAACCTATACAGCTGCTGCGCCTCATCTATGCTCACGGCTTGAAATCGAATCGAATCGCCGGGCCTGCACTGGCCGATCTTAGGCAAATCCGCAGAGATGACCGTTGCAATTTTAGGATACCCCCCCACCGTCTGCCGTTCCGCGAGCATCACAATCGGCAAACCCGACGCGGGAACCTGTATCGAGCCTGTGACGATGCCGTCCGAGATGATGTTCCCATCCCCCCTGTGTTCAATGGCAGGGCCGGCCAGGCGATAGCCCATGCGATTGGAGTCGTTTTCTACCTGATAGGTACTTTTAAGAAAGGTGTTGATGCCTTCTTCGGTAAATTCGTCCTCCTGCGGCCCCATTAAAACCCGCAGAACAACCGGCTGTTGCGCGCCGATTTTTTCAGGCGTCAGCGACCTGCCCGCGATCTGCTCGAGCGCGAGGGCGGGTATGCCTACGGACAGTTCATCGCCGCTGTTAAGCTTGCGTCCACCGATCCCGCCGATTTTGTTTTGAAGGGATGTGGCGCGGCTGCCCATCACCTCCGGGACATGAAAGCCGCCCGCAACCGCCAGATAGGCTCTACAGCCGGTCGCGGCAACCCCCATCTGCAAAACGTCCCCCGCTTCAATCAAAACAGCGGTGTACATCGGAACCGCCCTGCCGTTACAGGTTGGAGAAACATCGCCGCCGGTTATAGCGATTACCGCGGGCTTTGTAAACCGCAGCGTAGGGCCGACGATGGTGATTTCCATCGCCGCCGCTCCTCGTTGGTTGCCCACCAGCATATTGGCTATGGTAAACGACCGCATATCCATTGGGCCGGCGGGCGAAACGCCAAACTGTTCATAGCCGAAGCGTCCCTGGTCCTGAATGGTGGTCAGCATACCGCCTTTTTCTACCACAATCACGTTTGCCCCTCCTTTTCATAGGTCTTACAAACGTAAGCGCCACGCTCAACCTGTCGGCAAATGTCCAGAAACGTCGGCCGATCAATGGGGATATGACGAATCCATTGACCCGCGTGCAGCAAAAACGGCTGCTCTTTTTTGTAATCGCAGGCCAGTACCGGCGTCGTACCGATGATATTCCACCCGCAGGGCTGCTCGAAGGGTATGATATCGCTTAGCGCTAGCTGTACAACGATGCTGCCGCCGGGGATAGATACCCTCGGGGTTGCCCGCCGTTTAAAAGAAAACGGATGGTCAAATCGCGCCGTGTAGGGATGCCCCGGCGCAAACCCCAGCATGTACACAAAATAGTCGCTCTGGCTGTGGATGCGGATAATCTCTTCCACCGTCTTGTTTTCAATCCGAGCGATCTCCTCAAGGTCGGGGGCGTATTCACCTTCATATAAAACAGGAATTTCGGTCACGATGCTCTTTGGCAGTTGGATCTCGCCGAGGTGCTCAAGCTGTTCTTCCACCGTCTGTGTCAACTTGCGATAAGACAGCCGGGCCAAATCGTAATGAATCAGCAGCGCTCTGTATGTGGGAACCAGCTCGACAACACCGGGCAGTTGCAGCTTTTCCATTGCATATTGCAGCGCACGAACCTTCATGTTGACCCCAAGGCTTATTTCCGGCTCAAACTCTACCAGCAAGGCCTGATCTCCGGCAAAACGAATGGTTGCCTGCACCATGGCGATTCTCCCTTCTTTTCAAAATAGCTAATAATCATTATAAAAAGCAATTTTTTATTTGTAAAATAAATTATTCCGCTATATAATATTCAAAAATACAATATAAGGAGTGTGCAGGGTTGAACTACCTGGATATTGAGATTTTTCTGACCATTGTGGCGACCAAGAGCATCACCAAGGCCGCGGATATCCTCTTTCTCTCGCAGCCCACCATCAGCCATCGGCTCAGTATGCTTGAGAAAAGTCTGGGTATTTCTCTGATGACGCGAAATAAGGGCCATAAGAGCATCCAACTGACGATGAAGGGCGAGGAATTTCTCCCCATAGCGCAGCGGTGGATTTCGCTGATGAAAGAGACGCAGGCGCTTAAGGATACAGAAGAGAGTCTGTATATCAAGCTGGGCGTCACCGACAGTCTGAATATTGCCGTAATGGCCCCCTTCTACTGCTGGCTGCTCAAAAGCGGCGCGCCGTTAGATCTGCGCATTCAGACGCACCACTCTTCAGAGCTTTACAATATGCTGGAAAACCACGAGATTGACATGGCGTTTGTCTACCACAACCTCTACTATAAAAACGTTCTGACCGAAGAGATTTTCTGCGAACGCCTCTATCTGATCCAATCCGATCCGCCGGTCATCCCCAAGACGGTGATTCATACCCGGGAGCTGGACCCCAATAACGAGATTTTTCTCAGCTGGGACAACAACTATCAGATTTGGCATGACCAATGGATTAGCCGAATGCCGCGACCAAAAGTCTCCATTGACACCATCGCTTTGGCGCAGCGCATGTGGGATCAGGATTGCTATTGGATGATTGCCCCGGTGTCGGTCATCCTTGAATTCTGTAAAACACGGCCTTTTTTCATCAGTGAAATTGAAAACCGGCCGCCTGACCGCGTCTGCTATAAGGTAACCCACAAAAATCCAAGTCCGATCACTAACCAGTCTATCAAATATTTTGAAGATAGACTATCCAAATTTATGACCGAGCAAAATTTTACGCTATCCACCGGCCAATTCTATACGGGACAATAACTTTAAATTCTCTTTTTCTAAGAGCAGGCCGGTTGGTACTGCTCTTAATTATTTAATTTTAAAATATTTTATATCAATAATATTTATTTTACAAATAAATCATCTATGGATATAATACGAATCAAAAGGATCGAATATTGCAAGAGGCAAACTTCCAGACAACAGACTGAAGGGAGAATGAATATGTTTGAATCTGCCAGCCGAATGGATGCGCTCCCCTTTTCCGGAATCCGTGTGATGATGGAAAGGGCCACGCAAATGCAGAAAAATGGCGCCGATGTCATTCACATGGAGATTGGCCGCCCCGACTTTGACACCCCCGAGGTGATCAAGCAGGCCGCTTTTGACAGTATCCAAAAAGGAAACGTGTTTTACACCTCTAATTATGGCACGCCTGAGCTGCGCCGCGCCATTGCGGAAAAGTTGACCCGCGAGAATGGCGTCGCCTATACGCCGGAGGAAATTCTGGTAACCATCGGCGTGGGCGAAGGCACCTACGCAGCCATTGCCGCCTTCTTAAACCCCGGGGATGAAATTCTGGTGCCCGACCCCGTCTGGCTCAACTACCTTCACGTCCCGAACTTTTTTGGCGCCTGCCCGGTCACCTACTCTCTGCGCGAGGAGAATGACTACCAGCTGGATATCGCGGAGATTGAGCGGCTGATAACCGATAAGACCCGCATGATGGTCATTAATACGCCGGGCAACCCCACCGGAACGGTGCAGAAGCAAGAGACTTTAGAAGCCTTGGCGGAAATTGCGAAAAAGTACAACCTGATCGTCGTCTCGGATGAGATCTATGAAAAGCTGGTTTACGGCGGCGCCAAACACGTCAGCATCGCCTCTCTGCCCGGCATGAAGGAACGGACCATCACGCTTAACGGCTTCTCGAAGTGCTATTCGATGACTGGTTGGCGTTTGGGCTATGCCGCCGCACCTGTGGCGTTTATCCAAACGATGGTTCGCGTTCACCAATACATCAATACCTGTGCCTCTTCGTTTGTACAGGAAGCAGGCATCACCGCGCTCGAAAAGGCGGAACCCGACGTACAGGCCATGGTGCGGGAATATGAGCGCAGGCGCGACTACGCCGTGGATGCCATCAACGCCATCGACGGCCTCAGCTGCC
This sequence comes from Candidatus Fimivivens sp., assembly GCA_031983305.1. GTDB lineage: Bacteria > Bacillota > Clostridia > Oscillospirales > Ruminococcaceae > Yanshouia. Next base: position 16,652 of record DALYYK010000010.1, read on the forward strand.
AAAAGCCTGACGGCGCATTTTATATCTTCGTCAATATTAAATCTTTGGGCATGTCTTCCGACGATGTGGCCAACTATCTGCTGGAGGAAGCGCAAATCGCCACGGTGCCGGGCTCCGCCTTTGGATGTCAGGGCGAGGGGTACATCCGCATCTCTTATGCATGCAGCTACGAGCGCATCGTGGAGGGTATGGCACGCATCAAGCGAGCCATTGCCAAATTGAGATCCGAAAAATAAAAACGCCATTTTTGAAATGGCGTAAGCTTTAGAAAGAAGGGAATTATCAATGCCCGCTGGATGCAAAATTAAGAAAAATATTAGCCGCCCCGACCGCAAGCTGGTGGAAGCTTTTCGCAACATCCCTGTGGCCAACATCGACGACTGCATGGGGCGTATTGCCTCTCTGGATACCGGACTGAGGCCCATAAACGCCTCTCCTCTGCTGGGCGTCGCTTTTACGGTGCGTTGCCCCGCCGGAGATAACCTGATGTTCCATAAGGCTTTGGATATGGCCCAGCCCGGCGACATATTGGTTATTGCCGCCGGCGGCAGCATGAGCCGTTCTCTTTGCGGCGAGATCATGGCTAGCTACGCCAAAAGCCGCGGTATCGCCGGGTTCATCATCGACGGCTGCATTCGTGACCGCG
>DALYYK010000011.1:0-16812 GCA_031983305.1 Candidatus Fimivivens sp.
TAAAGTTTACTCAAGAAATGTGAAATTAATAACGAGTTAAAGTGGAGGTATATCACATGAAAAGATTCAGCACCATGCTGCTCGCAGCCGTACTTATGGCTTCGGCGCTCACCGCCTGCGCGGGCAACGCCGCAACCCCTTCCTCGACTTCGTCGAGCGTAGCCGCTTCGGTCTCGGCCCCTGCCGCTTCGGCAAAGGTTAAGACGGGACTCGCCGTGTTGACCACCAGCACCAAATCGACCGACGCGGGTGAAAAGGACGGCGCTGCAAAAAGCGACTCGGTCGTTGCCGCCGTTATGCTTGGCGAGGATGGAAAAATTCTTGCCTGCAACCTCGACGTGCTTCAGTCCAGCATCAATTTCAGCAAAGAGGGCAAAATCACGACCGATCTGGCAACCGTCTTCAAGACCAAGCAGGAGCTTAAAGAAGAGTACGGCATGAAGGGCGTCTCCAAAATCCAAAAGGAGTGGTATGAGCAGGCGAACTTTTTGGCCGATTATGTCATCGGCAAAACGGTTGAAGAAGTAAAGGGCATCGCGGTTGACGATAAGGGCGTTCCGACCGGCGCCGAGCTGACCGCATCGGTTACCGTCAAAATTCATGATTACATCGCGGCGATTGAGAAGGCCGCCGCCAACGCGGTTGAGACCGACGCAACGGCGCAGGACCAGCTTGGCCTTGCGATGGTTGACAATATCGCCAAGTCGAAGGACGCGGGCGAAAAGGACGGCCTTGCCCAGACCTATACCACCTATGCAGCGGTAACGGTTGGCGCGGATGGCAAAATTACGAGCTGCGCGCTCGACGCCACTCAGGCGAACGTCAACTTTGACGCGACGGGTAAAATTACGACCGACCTTTCGGCGGCCGTCAAGACCAAGAATGAGCTCAAGGAAGGCTACGGCATGAAGGGCGTCTCCAAAATCGGCAAGGAGTGGTATGAGCAGGCCGCTGCCTACACCGCTTATGTCATCGGCAAAACCGCTGATGAGGTTTCGGGTATCGCCCTTGACGAGAGCGAAAAGCCGACCGACAGCGAGCTGCTTGCGGGCGTAACCATCAGCATCGGCGACTTTAATACGGTGGTCGCTAAGGCTGTCGCCAACGCGAAATAATTGTTCTAAACGCTATATGAGGTCAAAACGGGCAACGTCCTCGGGCGCTGCCCGTTTTCTATTCAGGGGGAAGCATGAAGAGACTTTTTTCGGTTGTTATGGCGCTGCTGCTTTGCCTGACGGGCTGCGGCGGCTTTAGGCAGACGCGGTATCGCGCACAGTTTTTGACGCTGTTTGACACTGTGACCGAAATTGTCGGATATTCGCCGAGCAAAGCGCTGTTTACCGGGCAGGTGGAACAGATTCACGAAGAATTGCAGCAGTATCATCAGCTTTATGATATTTACCGCGAATACGAGGGCGTCGTCAATTTAAAAACGCTCAACGATCAAGCGGGTAAAGCGCCCGTGACGGTAGACCGCCGCATTATCAATCTGCTGCTTTTCTCAAAGCAGATGCATGCGCAGACAGGGGGCAGCGTCAATATTGCGTTTGGCAGCGTGCTAAAGCTGTGGAAGCAATACCGCGAGCAGGGTATTGAGGACCCCGAACAGGCGGCGCTTCCGCCGGCCGAGGCGCTCAAGGAAGCCGCGCTGCATACCAATATTGAGGATATCGTCATCGATGCGCAGAATTCGACGGTATTTTTTAAAGATCCCGCGTTACAGCTCGACGTCGGCGCCATCGCCAAAGGCTATGCGGTCGAGGCCGTCTGCAAGAGCGCCGAGGCGCGCGGCACTGACCATATGCTCGTGAGCGTCGGCGGAAATGTGCGTGCCATCGGCAGAAAAAGCCTGTGGGAGCCCTTTTTGGTATCGCTGAAAAATCCTGATGAAGATGTGCAAAAAGAGATCCCTATTTCGGTGAGCCTGTCGGGCGATGCGTTGGTTTCAAGCGGGGATTATCTGCGCTATTACACCGTCGACGGCGTGCAATATCATCATATCATCGACACCAAAACATTGATGCCCGCCGGGTATTACCGCTCGGTGAGCATTCTGTGTCCCGACTCAGGTCTGGCCGACGCGCTCTCAACCGCCGCTTATCTGCTGGAGTGGGAGCAGTCCAAGGCGCTGGTGCAGCAGTTCCCCGACGTGCAGGCGCTATGGATTTTACCTGACGGTACAATTAAGAAAACGGAAGGCTTTGAAAAAAGAATTCAAAAATAAACTTCCTAAAAGAACAGTTAATAAGCGGATTTTGTAGGGTAACAAGGCGCATGATAATACGAAAAGCGGGAGGGCGACACCCCTCCCGCTTTTCGTATTCCTATTCACATGCGCCGTCCTGCGCGGTTGTCAATACGCAAAGAAAACCGGCGGTCTTGCCGTTTGGGGACCAAGCCGTATAGCGGCTTTATGGTGTAAATAATACCCTAAAAGCGCTGCCGACCCCCGCGCGGCTTTCGACCTCGATGGTTGCGTGGTGCGCCCGCGCAATCTCGACCGCGATGGAGAGGCCGAGTCCCGTGCCATCGAGGCGGTGTATGCTCTCGCCGCGATAATACCGTTCGAAAATATTGGGCAACGTGCTTTCGTCGATACCCTGTCCCTCATCCCGAACCTCGATCACCGGGCGCGCCTCATGCAGTATCAACTGCACGCGGCCCTGTTCGTAGCTGTATTTAATGGCGTTGTCGAGCAAAATCATCACCAACTGCCGTAGCCGACCGTAATCGCCGTGGATAACCCAATCCTTTGCAGGTTCTTCGCAGATAATCTGCACCCGGTTGGCGGCTGCCAATGTTCTGGCGCTGATCAGCACATCCCCGAGCAACTCAGAGAGCGAAACATCGTCCTTTGAGAGCTTGAACTCGTGGTTTTGCAGCTTGGTCAGGTCGAGCAGATCTAAGATCAGCCGCTCAAGCTGCTTCGATTCGGTCAGCATCTGGTTGTGGAAGCGCGCGACGTCCCGCGGCTCGACGACAATGCTGTCGCACAGCGACTCGAGCGAAGCGCGCAGCACCGTGACGGGCGTTTTGAGCTCGTGCGAGATATTGGACAAAAAGGTGCGGCGGTTTTTGTCCGCCTGCTCCTGCTCGGCCCTCGCTTCGTCAAGGCGTACGGCAAGCTGATCCATGACCGATGCGAGCTGGCCAAGCTCGTCATCCCGCTTGATGTCGGTGCGAATTTTATAGTTGCCGCCCGCAAGCGCCAGCGCGGTTTTCTTGAGCTCGACGATCGGCACGTTAAAGCGGTAAGAAAGGTAAGCCCCCAGCCATCCGCATAAAAACAGCGAGGTCAGCAGACTGCCGATTAAAATCAGCGTATTGCCGCTCTCGACCCCCTCGAGATTTTCGCGCAACGGGGCGTACAGCAGCACAGCGCCGATAATTTCGCCGCCACGGTTGGTCACCGGCGTGCCGACGGTGAGAAAGCGCCTGCCGCTTTGCTTATCCAAAAAGCTGTCGTCATAGGTTTTGCCCAAAAAGACGTGGGACAGCACCTTCTCGGACGAAAATGGCAGCACGGCGTTGTCGATAAAAGCTAGCGTATCGTTCTGATGCGTCGCGAGCGCGTGGCCGCGGTCGACGATCCAAAGATCGGCCTGCGTCAGCCGCTCCATCAGTAAAATCTGATATTCCATCGCCGCGTTTTGCCGGATGAGGGCGATCAGATCGCGGTCGTCCTCCTCGGGGTGCAGCGTTTCCACAAGGCTTTTCGCGATATTATAGGCGTTGCGGCGCAGCGTCAGCGCGTTTTGAGCCAGCAGCTGGCGGCGCGAGAGTACCGAAAACATCGCCGTCGCGGTCAGTGCATAGACGCACAGAATCGTCGCGAACATCAAGATCAGCCGGGCGGTCAGGCTCTTTTTCATTGGGCCTTCACCTCAAACTGATAGCCGACGCCCCAAACGGTTTTAATCTGCCACCCAGGGTGGTCAAATTCGTCGAGCTTGGCCCGCAGCCGCTTAATATGGGTGTCAATGGTGCGGTCGGTGCTCTCGGTGTTATAGCCCCAGGCCATCGTCAACAGATTGTCCCGCGTAAAGACCCGGCCCGGGTTTGAGGCGAGAATCCAAAGCAGATCAAGTTCCTTACGGGTGAGCGGCACCGATTGCTCGCCGATTTTAATCAGGCTCAATTCGGGCTGGATGAGCAGGTTGCTCACAAACACGTTGCGGCGGCTTGTTTTTTCGGTCGAGCGGCGCAAAACGGCGCGGATGCGCGCCATCAGCTCTCCCGTCGAAAAGGGCTTGACGATATAGTCGTCAGCGCCAAAATCCAGCCCGCTGATGCGGTCCTCATCCTCCCCCTTGGCGGTGATCATCAGGATGGGTACATCCGACACCTTGCGAATCTGCTGGCAGACGGCAAACCCGTCCAGCTTTGGCATCATGACGTCAAGCAAGACCAAATTGGGCGCATGACTAAAAAAAAGGTCGAGCGCCTGCTGACCGTCCTGTGCGGTGACAACGGCGTAGCCTTCGCTTTGCAGATATTTTTGCAGTATCTCGTTAATTTGCGGATTATCGTCCGAAACAAGAATTGTTTTCATAGCATTATTAAACAGCCTTATAGATGTATAGATGTGGGATGTTTTTTAAAGTTTAGCAGAGAATCCGCACAGTGTCAACGAAGGGCAGGATGTGTTTGACTTTCTTTTGACGATGGCATAGAATTAGAAAGAAGATGAGCAATAAGACGAAAAAGGAGGGACTGCTGTGCGGCGGTTTATTTTGGCGGCGGCCTTGTTCTTGCTGTCGGGGTGCGTGCAGACCGCCTCCGTACCGCAGGCTACCACGCGCTATCCCGACGGCGTCTATCGGGGCACTTACTATGACTATTCGACCGAGCAGCTGGCCGTCGAGTTTGAAATGAAGGACCAGCAGTTTGAGGCCATCCGTTTTTTCGGCATGCGCTACCGCGACGGCGATTATCTGCGTGCCGACGCAACGCAGGCGCAGCAGGCCATTGTGGCGCAATATGAGGCGGCGGCCGACTATTTGCATCAAAAGGGGGTCGGCTCGCTGACCGATCTCTACCAAAAGCCGGAGATTATCCCCGATGTTGACGCGATCACCGGCGCGACGCTTAAAACGAGCGCGGTGGTTTCAGCCATCTACGACGGTCTGAGCCGCATGCCCTACAGTTGGGATAAAAACGGGGAATTTGTATTCGACACCCCAATCTGCGACGGGCTTTACCGCGGATTTTATTATGACAACGGTGTTGAACGCATTGCGGTCGCGTTTGAACTCAAGGACGGCGTTTTTGCCACGCTGCAAATCCGCGCCCTCAAGGATGATCGCGGGGTCGATTATCTGGAAAGCGGCAAGGCGTACCAAACCGTGCATCAGTGCCTTGCGCATCTTGAAAACAAGCCGCTGTCGGCGTTGGCGGAGCTCGATGACGTTGTCGCGCGAATGCCCTACCAGGACAGCCGGATAGCAGCCATGCTCCGGTGCGCCATTTTTGGGGGATTATCCCGCGCGCCGTTTCAAAGCAGCGACGCGTCGCCATTTTTTGATCGCCTTTCATACGTGGATGGAACCTACCGGGGACATTATTATGATCAGGGCGCCGAACAGCTGTCGGTTCAGTTTGAGATGGACAGGGGCCGGCTCTATAACATCTCGCTGCGCGGCAAGCAGGAGAATCTTGTCGAAAGCGTGCAGCTTGAGCGGCATAAGCAAGCCTGCCTGCTGCTCGAGGGCAAGCCGGTTGCTGCGATCAACAGCCTTTATCGCCTTTCAAACAGCTCGTTTGAAGCGGGGGAGCTGACCTATGCGATCGCCGATGCGCTGACGCGGGGGCTGTATAAGCCCTCTAACGCCTCGCTGCTGCCGGCGGCACTCAAAGCGGCTGACGGCACGCGGCGCGGCAGCTTTCAATCGCAGGATCTGATTATAGAGGTAGAATTGCTGTTGCAGCAGGATGCAATTGTTTCAGCCGACCTCACGGGACTGAAAATAAACGCTGAGCGCTTTGGCGATGAGGAACAGGCGGCGTTGTTGCTGACCGAACAGCTTTTAAAGCTTGTCGGAAAGCCGCCCTCGCAGATCAATAGGCTCTATCGTTGGGAGCATCCGTTGGCCGTTCCGCTCGTCAGCGCGCTGTGGGACGCGGTCGAAGCGGGGTAATCGCCGTCTTGATAGAACCGCCGCCGGGCGGGCTGCCTTTTGCCGCACGGGCCCTTGCAAAGGCGTGTGGCGGCGGGCCGTAATCGTGCGTACAACACCGACGACAGGGGAGGTGGGGCGGCATATTTTCACATTGACACAGGGAGGAAACTATGAAAAAAATTGAGCGTATCGCCATTGTTGGGATGGGCGCGCTGGGGGTCCTGTTTGGCAATTTGTTTGCCGAAAAGCTGGGCGGGCAGGCGGTCACCTTCATCGCTGACGACAGCCGCATCGAAAGATACCGCGCCGACGGCGTTTACTGCAACGGTAAAAAATGCAATTTTCAGTTTGATAATGGCAAGCAGCCCGCGCTGCCGGCCGACCTGCTGATTTTTGCGGTCAAAGGCACCGCGCTGCAAGAGGCGATCGAACAGGCGAAAAATCTTGTCGGAGCGGATACGGTGATTCTGTCGCTGCTCAACGGTATCGCCAGTGAGGAGCAGATCGGCGCGGCGCTGGGCGACCGGCATCTGCTCTATTGCGTGGCGCAGGGCATGGACGCCGTCAAGCTTGGCAATCGGCTGACCTATGCGCATCTGGGCCAGCTTTGCATCGGCATTTTGCCGACCGAGCCTGAGAAACAACCGCTGCTGCAAAGCGTCACCGGGTTGTTTGACCGGGTCGGGCTGCCTTATACCGTCGACGCCGATATCAAGCGCCGACTCTGGAGTAAATGGATGCTCAACGTCGGCCTCAATCAGGTGATCATGGTCGAGCACGGCACCTATGCGACGATTCAAAAGCCGGGTCAGGCGCGCGAGAGGATGATCGACGCTATGCGCGAGGTAATTGCGCTGGCCGCTCTGGAGGGTGTCAGCCTGACCGAGGAGGATCTAAGCGGCTATGTTGCGCTGGTTGATACCTTAAGCCCCGAGGGCATGCCCTCCATGCGGCAGGACGGCATTGAGCAGCGCCCCTCCGAGGTGGCGTTTTTTTCGGGCACCGTTCTTGAGAGGGCTCGCAAGCACGGTCTTGCGGTGCCGGTCAACGCGGCGCTGTATCACGCGATAACGGCGATGGAGGCACAATAGCACACGGCATAAGCCAAACGGAATCGATAAGGGCGGGGTGCAGGCCAGTGGGCGTGCGCTCCGCTTTTTTGTCCATTGGGCTCCGTTGGGCTGGCAGCTTGTCGGATACAGATTTGTGGAAAATGTATAGCCGCATCTCAAAATTCGATGGCGCTTTATGCTCCTGCGCATCTGATGTTGGGTGATAGAAATAAAAAATCATTATAAAAAAAATTTTTTTAAAGAGATAATAAATCCAGTTTAAAAGCGGTTTGAACTTGGCGCCTCAATATTTGATACATTGAGATCTGAACCTGTGCTGCATGCGCAGACACAAAGCAATCGATTCGACAGCTTTGTATAAAATGCCACAAAAAAGGATACTAAATCCAATACTATTGCAAAATTAATCCAGTTATAGTAAGATAGATTCGACAATTGGATCGGGTATATGACGAAAAGGAATAAAAAATGTGCGAGGGCTCTACTCGCCGGGGCAGAAAAGAGGACACATAGACCATGCTTAAAATCAAGGGTGCACAAAAGAAGGAAAAGATTGAAAAAGTTAAGCCGACCGTGACCAAGACCAAAAAGCAAAAGCCTCCCAAGTCTCCCAAAGTCCCCAAGGACGCAAAAGTCTCAAAATTCAGCATGCAGAGCATTGGCAGCCGACTGAACGTCATTTTTTCGGTGAGTCTCGTCGTGATGATGGCGGTCATTGTCGGGTTTATCAGCATCTTTAACATGAATTTGTTAAAGCAGGACTTTTTAGAGAGCTGTAATTACAACATCAATGCTATTATTGCATTAAAAGACAGCAAGCTTAAAGAGGCATCGGGCATCAGCTCCGAGCTGTTGTCTTCCGCGCCGCTGGTCAGCGCGCTGGCCAGCAACGGGCCGTACGGCTATGTCCAGGCGGTGACCCCTTATCGTAAAAATAAGGACATTGATGTTCTGATTCTTGCGGCCGACGGCAAGCAGGTCTATTCCTCAAGCGACACGATCAGCAGCGCACGAAGTGCCGATTACGTGGCGCAGGCGCTCGGCGGTGACTTTAACACGGTTGTCGATATCGTCGACGATAAAACGCTGGCGGCCATTTCTGCGGTGCCGGTTCATAAGGGCAGTAAGGTGGTCGGCGCAATTATCGTGACCAACTCGCTCGGGAATCAGAGTGACATGGACGCGCTTAAGGCGACCAGCGGCGCCGACTATGGCGTATTTTTAAACGGCACGCAGCTTACCACGACCATTGAAGTAGACGGGGTACGCCAGAACGGAACGCAGCTTCCCCCCGATATTTATGATGTCATCCATAATCAGAAGGTGCGCTATTCGGGCGATACGGTTCTGATGGGTGAGCATTATATGGTCAATTATGAGCCGCTGCTTGATCTAAAGGGCACCGTAATCGGCGCGCTGTTCAGCGGCAAAAATCTGGCAAGCGTCAAGCAGCAAAATCGGACGATCACCCTTGCGGCTGCGCTTATTGGCTTGCTGCTTTTTATCATAACCGACTTTTTGCTGCTGGGCTTTGTCCGCCGCAGCATTGTCAGGCCGCTGAACCGCATTGTCGACCTGTCCGGGCAGGTGGCGGGCGGCAATTTGGGGCTCTCGACCACGCTTGATGAAGACTATACCTATGCCAAAAGCGATGAAATCGGCCGCGTATTTTTCGCCCAGATAGAGACAGTGCGCGCGCTGCGTGCCTATATCGGTGAAATTGACCGCATTCTTAACGATCTGGCTGAAGGCAAATTGGCAACCCAAACCCAGCAGGATTATAAGGGCGACTTCACGAGTATCAAGAGCGCCTTGACACAGGTGCAGCAGAAGCTGATTGACAATATGACGCGCATCAGCGAGGCGTCTTCGATTCTCGCCAACAGCGCCGGAGAGATCGCGGCCTCGTCACAGTCGCTGGCGCAGGGGGCCACCGAACAGGCCGGTTCGGTCGAGGAGCTCAACGCCACGATAGACGGTGTTTATCACAATGTCAAAAATACGGCGGAGCACGCGCGTCTGGCCTCCGAAAAGACCGAGCAGGTCGGCCGCGAGGTTGCGCTGGGCGACCAGCGGGTGCGCGAGATGATCGAAGCGATGAATGAGATCAGCGTAGCCTCCGCCAAGATTGAAAAAATAAACAAAACCATTGAGGATATCGCCTTCCAGACCAATATTCTTGCGCTTAACGCCGCGGTTGAGGCTGCGCGCGCCGGCGCCGCGGGCAAGGGCTTTGCGGTGGTTGCCGACGAGGTGCGCAATCTCGCGGGCAAGAGCGCCGAGGCCGCGCGCGACACGACAGCGTTGATACAAAACTCGCTCAAGGCGATCTCGGCCGGCAGCGAGAAGGCGGGCGAAACCGCCAAGGTGATGCGCAATGTCGTTACCGCCGTTAATGTGGTGGTCGGTACCATCGGGGATATTTCCAACGCAAACGAGCAGCAGGCCGTCGCGCTTGGACAAATTCAGGGCGGCATGTCTCAGATTGCCAAGGTGGTCAGCACAACCTCCGCTTCGGCTGAAGAAAGCGCCGCCACCGCGCAGGAGCTCACCGCCCAGGCCAGACTGCTTGAGGAGCTGGTGTCGGCCTTTGAGCTGCACTGACATTGAGCCTATAAAATAACAACGCCGCGGCCTTAAGCTGCGGCGTTGTTGCGTTTTGATATAGTCAACAATCGGCTAATCAAATTGTCTTAGCGGTCTGTTTTGCGTTTCGCCGCGTTGTTCGTCGCTCTGGCAGGCATAAAATATCCGCGCTAACGCTGCCCCGATTGGTCGGTTGTTAACTGTAATATCCACCCTGTCGCCCAACCAACCGACATCTTGGCAACAGGTTTTTAATCGGCGTAGCAGAACCGGTGGCGATCCTTCCACGACCCATAGCGCCCTTTCGCAGAGAAAATTCATGTGCAAAGTATGGTCGCCTTTTGGGGCAGAATTGGTATAAAACGGCGTTATAAAGCCAAATATTTATCATATACCGCCAATATTCAATTTATTGTTGATTATTACCTGCCACAATTTTAGCGATTTAGATAAGGTGCACAGTTTAGATGTAGAACTAAAATAAAATTTTGCATAAACCGACTGATATAAGCGTTTTATCAGCGGATTTAAGTGGCCTTGAATGCGGATAAGGGCTTTCGTGAACTTGACAAGAGAGTCTTAAATGAATAATATGGTAAAAGTTTAGGAACAATAAAACAACTAAACAAAATTAATGACAAAAGGTGAAACGATGACAGACGTAAAACGACAACTGCGCGAGGTTGTGCAATTGCTGCGCAGCAGTGCAAACGGTCGTGCGCTGTGGAGCTGCCTGTTGGCTATTTCACTCTCAGTGATCATTCTCTTGATTTCTCAGCAGATGAAGGCAGTCTACATCCGAGACGGGGAGATAACGACGCTGAAATACACCCTGAGTCGCGAGCCCCAGAAAATTCTCAATGACAGCGGCATCGTCACGATGGCTTGCGACATTGTGGATTTTTCAGGCTTTGAGGGGAAGATGGGCGTCATCAGCATCACGCGCGCTTTTCCCGTCACGATTCGGGTGGACGGCAAGCTCAGCGCTATGATGACCACCGATATCACGGTGGGGGAGCTGCTTCGGCAGCAGGGCATCAAGCTTGGCGAGTTTGATGAAATTAACATCTCGCCAGTGCTCTATTTATCCCCGAACGACCGCATTGTAATTAAACGGGTGCAGATGACCACAACGGTCGTGCACGAGACCATCCCCTATGAGGTGGAATACAAAGAGAACAGCTTAGTACCAAAGGGCCGAACCCGTACGCTGATCAACGGCCAGAACGGCGAGCGCGCCATCACCTATGTTGACCGTGTGGTGGACGGCGTTTTGCATGCGCGTGAGCAGCGCGAGGTTGTGGTAACCCGCCAGCCCACCACGCAGCTTGTGCTGCGGGGCACCTCTAAGCCGGTTTCAGGTCTTGATTTTGGTGTTCCGATCAATGCCAACGGCGTGCCGGCGCGATACAAGCAACTGCTCACCAATCAGATTTGTACCGGATACAGCGCGCGCGCGGGTGCACGCGGTGCGAGCCGCATGAAGCTTGAGGACGGCTATGTCGCGGTGCGTGCCAACGAGATTCCCTACGGCACCAAAATGTATATCACGAGCCCGGACAACAGCTTTGTCTATGGCTTTGCCATTGCGGCTGACACCGGCGTGGGTCTGATGCAGAACGTCATCGACTTTGACCTGTTCTATGAGACCTATGTTGAAAGCTGCCTCAACGGGCGCAAATACCTCAACGTTTATATTCTCGAGTAGTGTCCGCCGCCCTGTGCTTTAAGCGCGGGGCGGCACTTGTTTGCCGATGCAGGTGTTCAGCGATGGGGATATCGCCGCCTAAATGCGCGCCATACCCTGTTGCAGATTTGCGGCAATCTATTAACAAATTGCGTTAAAAATAGTCATTGGTAAAAGGGTCGCTCTGTGGTAAAATAACGACGGCTAAAATAACGATTTAAGGTGGTATGACAATGAATTTTAAACGAGCAGCCGCATTGCTGGCGGCGTTTTGCATGGTGATTTCGGGTTGCGGCGGCGGTGCTTCAAGCAGTGCGCAGCCGTCATCCTCGGCGGCGGAAAGCAGCGACAGCCCCAAGCTTGAGAATACCTGGCAGCCCGGCTATCTGCCCCAGTTTGAGGAGCCCGAGTCCGGTTCGCCGATTGTCACGCTGCATACCTCGATGGGTGACATCAAAATGATGCTGTTTCCGCAGGCTGCGCCCAAGGCGGTGGCCAATTTTGTGAAGCACTGCAAGGATGGCTATTATGACGGCGTGACCTTTCACCGCGTTATCGAAGATTTTATGATTCAGGGCGGCGACCCCAAAGGCAACGGCACCGGTGGCGAGAGCATCTGGGGCGAAAGCTTTGAGGACGAATTTTCGGATAATCTCTATAATTTCCGCGGTGCCGTCTCGATGGCGAACGCGGGCTACGGTACCAACGGCAGCCAGTTCTTTATCGTGCAGGAGGATGCCGCACAGTATCCCGACAGCAACTACCGCGTCTCAAAAGAGGATGCCGAGGCGGTTATGCTGCATCTTTTGTCCGGTTCGGAATATTACAAGGCCAGCATGCTGATGAACGAAAAGCAAAAGCAGCCCGATGTTACAGCAGAAATGCTCCAAGCCTATGCTGAAGAGCTTAACGCCCAGCTGGCGGCGGTTCGAGAGCAGGGCGTCACCGATGCGGTGCGCGCGCGGTTTTCGGCTGCGGTGGACAAGTATATCGAGGTGGGCGGCCTGCCGACGCTCGATAATAAGCATACCGTTTTCGGGCAGGTCATCTCGGGCATGGATGTCGTCGACGCGATCGCCCGCGTTGAAACCGGCGCGAACGATAAGCCGACCACCGACGTGGTGATCAAATCGGCAACCGTCGAAACCGCCGCGTAAACGTTTTATAAGAAACACAAAAAAACTTCCGGTTGCGTGATAATACCACAGCCGGAAGTTTTGTTATGCTCCTGACAGTTAGCCTGCTGCGGCGCGGTCAGCGCCGCGTGCATTGCTCTTGCAAGGGCCGGATTCGTGTACGGTCTGCGACAGAGCCGCAGCCTTGGCGCCGCACGGATTGTCCCTCGGTACACTTAAAAATTTAGACCACCTCGCCTAACAGGCAGAAGCTCGAATTATACCATTTGTTAACTTTATACGATTATGACAAGTGGATGGTCTAATCGGCCGTCGCCGTAGGCGGGCCATTTAATATTATACATCGCCCGCACGGTGGCACGATGGAAGCGCCGCCGCGCTCCAAGAGGCCGAACAACATAATTGACGCGCATAATCACGTAGAAATCTGGATGCGCGCCCGCTGACGGTGCGTGGGTAGGTAACGTCCTCACAGGGGGCATACAATCACTGCAACCGTATTCTTTGAAGCTCCTTCAGGGGATTGGGGTTATGACCGCTCGCATATTATATGCGCGCCTGCAGTCGGGCGGCTGCGCTGACCGCAGCGGGCGGCATGAATGCTGCTGCGGCTCCGCCGTTCCCCTTCGGTCCCCTTTGGGGGCCAGAGGGTTGGGGGGGCCGTTCCTGCGCGCCAGCGCAAAAATAAACGCTGCCGTTTTATGATGGTCGCCAAAAGAGTACGACTTTTTCGACAAACTAAATAATCCGATCGGTTTTGCGCGTTGCGCAACCGATCGGATTATTTTATCTCATGCGGTTTTAGGTTAAGCCTTCAACAGATTGAGCACACCGTCGCCAACGGCCAATGCGGTCTGGTAGATGCCTTCCTTGGTGCAAAGGCTATCGTAGTCGGCGGGGTTGGTCATATAGCCCATCTCCATTAGCACCGACGGGGCCAGCGAGTTTAGCGTCACGCGAAACGCGTAATACCGTACGCCGCGGTTGGGTCTGCCGGTGTGCGCGGCCATCGCCGATATCAGGCTTTCGCCAAGCTTTTTGCCGATGCCCTCATAATAATAAAGCTCAATGCCGGTAGCGTTTCCACCGTTGGCGTTGGCGGCCGTCGCGTTACAGTGCAGCGAGATGAACAGATCGGCGCGCCCACTGATAGCAGGCTGCATGCGCTCGTTAAAGCGGCTGTTCAGGTCGAGCTGCGCGGGCAGCAGAACCGTCGCGCCCATCGCCTCGAGATGCTTTTTAACGGCCTCGGCAGTGGCGCGGTTGATGACGCTCTCGGTCGGGCCGGTCAGCTGGGCGATGCCCAGTGCGCCGGGGTCCTGACTGCCATGTCCCGAATCGAGCGCGATGGTGATGCCGGTCAGCGGCTTGTTGACGTCGTTCGAAAGCACGGGGCGATATTTGCAGATCAGCTGGATGCCGCCGTTGACATATTGCACGGCATGCCCCCACAGCGTCGCGCCGGGCTTGAGCAGCAGCTCAATTGTCGTGGAGCCGTCGGCGTTTGCCGTGACGGTGCTGCCCGAGAAGAGGTTGCTCTGCGCCGTCGAAAACTCGGTTAGGCCGCTGGTGTGAAACAGCTTAACTACCAGCTTGCCGTCGGCCTGCCAGCTCTGAGCCATGGCGCTGACCGGGCCGCTGAAGGTGAACATCTCCGACGTGGGCTCCTGTGTAAAGCCAACCGAGGAGATGGTGTTTTTAATGCTGTATTTGCCCGCGAGCGGGGCGACGTTGGCGCGGCTGATCCAGCCCCCCATCGAAAGCTGATAATACGTATCGTTGCCGCCGATGACCTGATCCACAGCGCCGAGCTTAGCGGTCGCGATATAATCGCCGTTGGGCGCCTTCATGACGGCGGCCGAGACCTGCGTGCACTGCACGGTCAGCGTATCGCCCACGCCGGTCGTCAGCAGCGCGCCGGCAGAGGTCTTAGAGATGGTTTTGCCCTGATAGGTCATCGTATAGGTTACGTTGCCAAGACTCACGGTGCCGTCGGCGTCGGGCATGACATATTCCCCCCGGAAACGCGCCGCAACACCGGCCTGCGCCGTGGCGGCCACCTGCGAGAGTGCGACGGTGCGGCCCTTGACGGTGGCGGTCACCGTTGCGCCTGACGGCGCCACACAGGAGAGCGCAACCTTGTCGTTGACAAAATAAGCGTTGTCATAGCTTGGGAACATGTCCGAGACAGTGGTGGCCACCGCGGCAGGCACCGTGTCCGAGCGGGTGATGGTCAGGCTGACCGTCTTGTTCCCCTGCGTAAATTTAACGAGGTTCTGCCCATAGGCCAGTGCAACATAAACGCCGAAGCTGCCCAGCTTGCCGCGCGTCGTAATCTCATAGTTGTCGTTGCCCATATAGAGCGGTTGGTTTGGGTCGCTGCTGCCCATGATGTAGTAGTAGGCCGAAGAAACGGTGGCGTTCTCGGCGGGCTTTGTAATTTGCAGCGTCTGCGGCACCTTTAGGTCCACATGACTCGTGACCGCCTCAAAGCTGCTGTAATCGGCCGCCGCAGGCAGCGCGAGGGAGAAGACCAACATTGTCGCGCAACAGACTGCGAACACGCGCCGAACAAAAAAATTCATTAACAAGCTCCTTTCCCGCCCTAGGGCAGAGGTGATGTAAATTTGGAAAAATCACTTCTATATTATAGCGTCACTTTATGACCTTTTTATTGCAGTTTGCAAAAATAAAGTTGAAAAATGGTTTTTTATTTCCCGGCCGAAGGAAAACAGCCGCAAATCAAACGAATGGACATCGCCGGTAGCGCGCCGTACGCGTAGGCAATGTTTTCCGCCCGCGGCGGCAAAAGCGAAGCTTATATGGCTGTAAAAATCCGCAAATTCGCATCAATATGCCGCAATTCCTTTGACGATTGTATCGCAAAATGATACAATAATTGAATCAGTAATAAATAGAGGACAAGATTATGATGAGCAGAGCAGATATCCGATGCGCCCTCCAAGACCGATATGCCCACAGAGGCATTTATTCTATCGCCATAGGCTTTTTGCTGACCTCGGCACTGGCGTTTGCCTTTATGGGCATCTTTGTCAGAATGGCCGGTGAGCTGCCGACGCTGCAAAAGGCCTTTTTTCGCAATATTGTATCAGTCACGATCGCCATTTACCTGTTGCTCAAGAGCGGGGATGGGTTTAAGGTGCAAAAGCGCAACCGTTGGCCCGTGTTTATCAGGGCAGTGTCGGGCACGCTGGCGTTGGCGGCCAGCTACTATACTTATGACCATATGATAATTGCAGACGCAACCATTTTGGCGAAAATTGCACCGTTTTTTACGCTGCTGTTTTCAGCGTGGCTCATGAAGGAAAAGGTGCGCCCGGTTGAATGGGGCATCTTGCTGGTCGTTTTTGCGGGCAGCATGCTTGTGATCAAGCCGAGTTTTGATTTTGCTGCCATGACCCCCGCGCTGGTTGCTGCGTTTGGCGGCATCTGCACCGGGGTGTCGGTGACGATGGTGCGCTTTGCGCAGCTGCGCGGCGAAAAGAGCGAAACCATCGTACTGGCCTTTTCGGGCTTTTCGTGCCTTGTGTTTTTGCCGTCGCTCATTTTCGGCTATGTACCGATGCGTCTTTCGCAGTTTGCCTGCCTCATGGCGGCAGGGCTGTCGGCGGCGATCGGACAGTTTTGCATGTCGGCGGCCTATCGGCGCGCGCCCTCGAGCGTGCTTTCGGTGTTTGAATATGCGCAGGTGCTGTTTTCGGCCGTGCTGGGTATGATCCTATTCGCGCAATTTCCCGACGTTTATTCGCTGCTCGGTTATGCGGTCGTCATCGGTGCTTCGGTCATAATGGCTATTTGCGGCAAGTGCAGCCAAGAGATCAAAACCGATCATGTTTAAACCGCAGGAAATAAAATCTATTGACAAGGAGCGGTTTCCGAGTATAATGATAGCATATTCGAAAAGACAATGATGAGGAGAGTACGCTTGAGGCGCCTCGCAGAGAGTTCTTGGCTGGTGTAAAAGAACAGGCAGTGCAAGCGGAACATGGCTTCGGAGTTGCGTGGGCGATAGGTAGTCCATGACGGGCGCACCCGTTACAGTGCTATGCTGTAAGCAGCTTTGCCGCAGCAGAAAAGGCTTGCCGCGTGAGCGGCAGGTAAACCAAGGTGGTACCACGGAGTTTTACTTCGTCCTTGCAGAGAGTAATTTCTGCAAGGACTTTTTTAATTTATAATGCGTCGCCTATTGG
>DALYYK010000012.1:0-16760 GCA_031983305.1 Candidatus Fimivivens sp.
GATGTCGGGCGCACCGAGCTCTAAGAGCTTCTTTAAGCGGTTATTGCGGTTGATGACACGGCGGTAAAGGTCGTTTAAGTCGCTGGTGGCGAAACGACCGCCGTCGAGCTGAACCATCGGGCGGATATCGGGCGGAATGACCGATACGACGTCGAGAATCATCCAATCGGGGCGGTTGCCCGAGGCGCGGAACGCCTCGACAACTTCCAGCCGTTTTAACAGCTTGGCGCGCTTTTGGCCCGCCGCCTTTTCAAGCTCCTCTTTAAGCTCGATCGACAGCGCGTCGAGATCAAGCTCCTGCAAGAGCTTCTTAATCGCCTCGGCGCCCATACCGGCGTCGAATTCGTCTTCATACGCCTCGCGCATGTCGCGGTATTCCTTCTCGGAAAGCAACGCGTACTTCTTTAGGTTGGTGATGCCCGGATCAATGACGATATAGGCCGCGAAATACAGCACCTTTTCAAGCAGTCTCGGCGACATGTTGAGCAACAGCCCCATGCGCGACGACGTACCCTTAAAATACCAGATGTGCGAGACGGGCGCGGCCAGCTCAATATGGCCCATGCGCTCGCGGCGCACCTTGGCGCGGGTGACCTCGACGCCGCAGCGCTCGCAGATTTTGCCCTTATAACGGATGCGCTTATAACGTCCGCAGTAGCACTCCCAGTCTTTCATCGGGCCAAAAATTCTTTCGCAGAACAGGCCGTCACGCTCCGGCTTTAAGGTACGGTAATTGATGGTCTCGGGTTTCTTGACCTCGCCGTAGCTCCAGGAGCGAATCTGATCAGGGGAAGCAAGACCAATTTTAATGGACTCAAAAACATTAAATTCCAACTGCTATCCCTCCGTTATTAATCTTCAAAGTCTTCGTTATTATCGTCCTCATCAAAGAATCCGATATCGTCAAACTCAGACAACAGGCCGTCTTCGAGCAGCTCAGGCTCTCCTTCGGCGTTTTCAACGCCGAATCCACCGGCGTCAAGCTCTCCGTCCACCTCTACGCCGCCGGGTAACAGGTCGGCGTCAAGCGGGGTCAGCCCCATATTGTCATCGTCGTCAAACTGCTGCTTGAGGTCGATTTCGTTGTTGTCCTTATCCAGCACGCGGACGTCGAGCGCCAGCGACTGAAGCTCCTTGATCAGAACCTTGAAGGATTCGGGGATGCCGGGCTTGGGAACATTCTTGCCCTTAACAATGGCCTCAAAGGTCTTGACACGGCCCACCACGTCGTCCGACTTGACGGTGAGAATCTCCTGTAGCGTGTATGCGGCGCCGTAGGCCTCGAGGGCCCAAACTTCCATTTCGCCGAAGCGCTGACCGCCGAACTGCGCCTTGCCGCCCAGCGGCTGCTGGGTTACAAGCGAGTAGGGGCCGGTGGAACGGGCGTGAATCTTATCGTCAACCAGATGGTGCAGCTTTAAGAAGTACATATAACCCACCGTTACATGGTTGTCGAACGGGTCGCCGGTGCGCCCGTCATAAAGAACGGTCTTGCCGTCTTCAGAAAGACCCGCCTGCGAGAGCGCCTCGCGGATATCGCTTTCTTTCGCGCCGTCGAATACCGGCGTCATGATCTTAAAGCCCAGCGCTGCGGCGGCGCGGCCCAGATGAACCTCAAGCACCTGCCCGATATTCATACGCGAGGGCACGCCCAACGGGTTTAAGACGATATCCAGCGGCTGGCCGCCAGGCAGATAAGGCATATCCTCCTGCGGCAGCACGCGTGACACAACGCCCTTGTTGCCGTGGCGTCCCGCCATCTTATCACCGACCGAGATCTTTCTCTTTTGGGCGATATAGCAGCGCACGACCATGTTGACGCCCGGGGAGAGCTCGTCGGAGGTCTCTCTCGTAAACACCTTGACATCGACGATGATGCCGTATTCGCCGTGCGGCACGCGCAGGGACGTATCTCTGACCTCGCGGGCCTTCTCGCCAAAGATGGCGCGCAGCAGGCGCTCCTCGGCGTTAAGCTCGGTCTCACCCTTGGGTGTGACCTTGCCGACAAGAATGTCGCCGGCGCGCACTTCTGCGCCGATGCGAATGATGCCGCGGTCGTCGAGCTCTTTTAAGACGTCCTCACCGACGTTGGGGATATCGCGCGTGATTTCCTCGGGTCCGAGCTTGGTGTCGCGCGCTTCAATCTCGTATTCCTCGATATGGATGGAGGTGTAAACATCCTCCTTAACCAGTCTTTCGTTGATGAGGACGGCATCCTCGTAGTTGTAGCCTTCCCAGGTCATGAAGCCGATGAGCATGTTTTTGCCCAGCGAGATTTCGCCGTTTGCCGTTGCGGGGCCGTCGGCCACAACGTCGCCGACCTTGACCCGCTCGCCCTTTTTGAGGATGGGCCGCTGGTTGACGCAGGTGCCCTGGTTGCTGCGCATGAACTTGATCAGGCGGTATTCGTGATTGACGCCCTGATCGTCAGTGATGATGACCATATCGGCCGAAACGCGCTTGACCACGCCGTTGTGTTTAGAAACCAACACAACGCCCGAGTCGACAGCCGCCTTATACTCCATACCGGTGCCGACAATCGGCGACTCGGTTTTAAGCAGCGGAACGGCCTGACGCTGCATGTTCGAGCCCATCAGCGCGCGGTTGGCGTCGTCGTTCTCTAGGAAGGGGATCATCGCGGTCGCAACCGAGACAACCATCTTCGGAGAAATATCCATAAACTCAACCGACTCGCGGTCCACCTCAAGGATGGCGTCGCGGTAACGGGCGGCGACGCGCGGGCGGGCAAAGCAGCCGTCTTCGATCGGCTCGTTGGCCTGCGCCACGACATATTCGTCCTCGACGTCGGCGGTCATATAAATGACTTCATCAAGAATTTTACCCTCGCCACGGACGACGCGGCGGTAGGGGGCCTCGATAAAGCCGTATTCATTGATGCGCGCAAAGGTCGCAAGATACGAGATCAGGCCGATGTTCGGGCCTTCAGGCGTTTCAATCGGGCACATGCGGCCATAGTGGCTGTAGTGGACGTCACGGACCTCAAAGCTCGCGCGGTCACGCGACAGACCGCCGGGGCCCAGCGCCGAGAGGCGGCGCTTGTGGGTCAGCTCCGCCAAGGGGTTGGTCTGATCCATGAACTGAGACAGCGGCGAGGAGCCAAAAAACTCCTTGATAGACGCCACAACGGGGCGGATATTGATCAGCGACTGCGCCGTCACCTCGCCCTGATCCTGGCTCTGGGTCGCCATGCGCTCGCGGATCACGCGCTCCATACGCGAGAAGCCGATGCGGAACTGGTTTTGCAGCAGCTCGCCGACCGAACGGATGCGGCGGTTGCCGAGATGGTCGATATCGTCGTCAAGCCCCACGCCCATCGAGAGGTTGCACAGGTAGTTGACGGTGGCAAAAATATCGTCGACGATGATGTTCTTGGGGATCAACTCGTCGGCGCGCGCCTTGATAGCGGCGGCGATCGCTTCGTTCGTGTCGTTCTGCTCGAGAATCTCGCGCAGCACGCAGAAGCGGACTTTTTCCTTTTCGGTGATGCCCAGCGCGCCGCAATCGACAAAGTCATGCATATCTACCATGCCGTTGGAAATGACTTTAACAACCGAGTCGCCCATCTTGACGCAGACGCTGTCAACGCCGGCGCGCTCAATCTTCTGCGCGTCGTCTCGGGTGAGGATCGCGCCCTCTTCAAACAGAATCTCACCGGTCATCGGGTCGACGACGGTCTGCGCGAGCTCACGGTCGGTGATGCGCTGGCTGATCGCCAGCTTCTTGTTGTATTTATAGCGGCCCACCTTTGAGAGGTCGTATCGCCTTGGGTCAAAGAACAGCGCGTTGATGTGGCTCTTTGCCGAGTCGACGGTGGGCGGCTCGCCGGGGCGCAGCTTACGATAAACCTCTTGCAGCGCCTCGTTGACCGTCTTAATCGTGTCTTTGTCGAGCGTGGTGCGCAGCAGGTCGCTCTCGCCTAAAAGCTCGAGCATCTGCTCGTCGGTCGCAACGCCGAGCGCGCGAACAAAGGTCGTGATCGGCAGCTTGCGGTTTTTATCGATTCTGGCATAAAAGATGCCGTTGGAATCGGTCTCATACTCGAGCCATGCGCCACGGTTGGGGATAACGGTGGCGGCGAACAACTCGCGGCCCGATTTATCTCTTGCGCGCGAATAATAAACGCCCGGCGAGCGAACGAGCTGGGAAACGATGACGCGCTCGGCACCGTTGATCACGAAGGTGCCGCTCTCAGTCATGAGCGGAAAATCGCCCATGAAAATTTCCTGCTCTTTAATTTCACCCGTCTCGCGGTTTAACAGGCTGGTCGTGACGATGAGCGGCGCGGCATAAGTAGTGTCGCGTTCCTTGCACTCTTCAATGGTGTATTTGGGTTTGTCCTCCAATCGGTAATCGATAAAATCGAGCACCAGATTACCCTGATAATCGGTAATGGCCGACATGTCGTTAAACACATCTCTAAGGCCTTCATCGAGGAACCAGCGGTAGGAGTTTTTCTGCACCTCAATCAGGTTTGGCATGTCCAGAACTTCATTAATTTTGCCGAAGCTCATGCGAACGTTTTTGCCAAGGTTGACGGGTTTCACCTGCAACATAGGTTTCGCTCACTCCATTCGTCTATGATTATTTAAAGCTCAAAATTACACGGAAAGGCTTTGCCGGTTTGTAAATTTCTATTGCTTTTTTATTTCGGGTGTGTTAAGATATACTATGCTAAAGGCAGATACACCCATTATGATACAGTATACTAGTATATTCCTATTCCTGGCTAATGTCAATAGCTTATGGGACTTTTTTTACCTTTGCAAAAAAATATTCTACCATAACAGTCACCTTTCCGCAAGAGAAAGGTGTTTTATTTTGTAACAAAAAAATGCCAACCCATAAAAGGGTTGGCATTTTTTACTAATTGTATTCAATTGTTATTTCTCTTTACCGCCGATCAGCCGCGCCAGCCCGATGCCCAGCCCGGCACAGACGCCAATGGCCAATAACGCGCGCAGCCAGAGTGACGCAGGGACCATGAGTGCGTCTGAAAACATATGCTCTTTTAAAACCAACGACGCTACCGCTGTCAGCACCATCGTGACTGCCGCTGCCGCCGTCAAATATTGCGCTGTGCGCTGCTTGCCCGGATAGCACCCAACCGCCGATGCCGCCAAAAAGAGAAAGACCGTCGCTAAAACCATCCAACCTGTCATAGCTATCCCCCCTGCCAACAGGATATGAAAATACAGGCAAAGTGGTGACAAATCAATACCCTGCTTATTGAAGAAGGCATTTCGGATAATCGCACATCAACGGGGCGCATATTAACATTCCAAAGGGTCTTGCAAGGACAGACTCCTATGTAATCGTTTATTGAACTACCGATATAAGGCGCTGCGCAAACGCGCGGGCGCGCTCGGCCTTGCCGCCGTCCATAAAAACATGGTCGTACCCTAAGTCCCGCTCGCAAAGCATGCCCTCGTAATTTAACTGGGAGTGTTTACAGTACCGGACCATGCCCATTTCAAACAGATCGGCTCCCTTTTCGGGGCGGTAGCCGCAGGTGACAAGCAGCGCGACGCGCTTCCCCGCCCAGAGTGCCGGGCCCTTTTTCTCGCCGTAGTACTTGTTCATGCCGTACACCAAGCGGTCGAGCGCCGCCTTCATCGGCGGGGTGCAGTACCACGAATAGATCGGCGTCGCGAGCACGAGCAGGTCACAGCTGCGAATTTTATCAAATATCGCCTGCATGTCGTCGTCATACTTGCAGCCGAATTTGGACCAGTCGGCCTGACAGACCCGGCACGCGACGCAAGGGTTGATGCTTTGATCGTATAGCCAGATGCTCTCATGCGCGACGCCGCCGTCGGACAGCGCCTGCACAAACGGCTTTAAGAGCGCGGCCGTATTCCCCGCTTTTCTCGGGCTGCCCATCAGAATCAAACATTTCATCACGTTCTCCCCTTCATCCAACAAAATGTATAAACGCCCGGCCATGCAGAGCTTAGCGCATGGCCGGGCATTTTATAACGCTTTACTTATGGTATTCGGCAAAAGCGCGGAAGGTCTGGTAGACGTCGCTCTTGGCGACCACCTCAAACGGCGCGTGCATCGAGAGCACCGGCACGCCGACATCGACCACATCGACGTTGAGCGCCGCGATATACATCGCGACGGTGCCACCGCCACCCGCGTCGACCTTGCCAAGCTCGCCGGTCTGCCACTGGATTTTGGCGGCGTCGAGCAGGCTTCTGATCTCACCCATAAACTCGGCCGACGCGTCGTTGGTCGAGGCCTTGCCGCGCGAGCCGGTATATTTGGTGACGACGACGCCGTAGTGGCAGTAAGAGGCGTTGTTCTTTTCGTGCACATCGCCGTAGGTCGGATCGAACGCCGCGTTGACGTCGGCCGAGAGGCAGCTCGATTTTGACAGCACCGTTCGGCCCGCGAGTCCAAAGGGCGCGGCCAGATCCTCGACGAAATACTGCAGGAACTTTGAATTCAGACCGGAGTTGCCGTCCGAACCGGTTTCCTCCTTGTCGGCCAGCACCGTCACAACGGTTTTGCTTGGATTGACCACCTGTAACGCGGCCATCAGCGAGGTGTAGGCGCAGACGCGGTCGTCGTGGCCGTACGCACCGATAAAGCTGCGGTCAAGTCCGACGTCGCTGGCCTTGAAGGCCGGAACCATCGTCAGCTCAGCCGAGAGAAAATCCGCCTCGGTCAGGCCGTATTTCTCATTGAGCAGCTTTAAGATCGCGAGCTTCACGCGCTCGCTCTCCTTATCGTCGCGGAACATTCTGCCGCCGACCAGCACATTGAGCCCCTCGCCCTTGATGATATCGACGCCCTTGCGCTGCATCTGCTCGGTGGCCAGATGCGGCAGCAGGTCGGTGATGGTGAAAACGGGGTCGCCGTCATCCTCGCCGATGATAACCGCAATCCGTTCGCCGTCGGCGCGCACAACAACGCCATGCAGCGAGAGCGGAATCGCCGTCCACTGATATTTCTTGATGCCGCCGTAATAGTGGGTTTTGAACATCGCCAGCTGCGCCTCTTCATAGAGAGGGCGAGGCTTTAAATCGATGCGCGGCGAGTCGATATGCGACGCGACAATCTTCACGCCGTTCTCGAGCGGCTCGGTGCCGACGGTGCAGAGCACAAGCGCCTTACCGCGGTTATTGTAGAACACGCGATCGCCGGGCGCGTATTGAACGCGCGGATCAAACGCGCGAAAGCCCTTCTCGCGCGCCATTGAAATCGCAATCTCAACCGCCTCGCGCTCGGTCTTGGCAAGGTCAAGAAATTTTTTATATCCCTCGCAAAACAGGTCGGCTTTTTCCCATTCGCTGTCGTCGAGCAGCTCGCCCGCGTTTTTGGGGGTATAGCAGAGCCGCTCCTTTAAAAGCTGCGCCTCGGACTTCTTCTTTTCTGTCATGATGTTCCTCCTTATGATTTCAATCCACACCCCTGTGGGGGCGCGACCGCATAATGCCGGGGATGAGAATGTTATAGATCAATCTTTTCCGTAAATCCTTGAATAGACCTGCGCCGCGCGTTTGACTCTCGGAACATATTGTGCGGTATCCTTAAACGGAATATTCAAAAGCGTGACGCCGTCGCTGCTGTATTCTTCGGTCGAAAGCCAGTTTTTAACGCTGCCCCACCCCGCGTGGTAGGCTGCCAGCGCCTCTTCGGGCTGACCGAATTCCTTGAGCAGCAGCGAAAAAATATAAACGCCGTAGCGGATGTTCGTCTCGGGATCAAAAAGCTGCTCATAGGTGGCATCATCGTCACCGCAGCGCCAACGCGCCCACTCGAACGTCTCTTCGGTGATCTGCATCAGCCCGCGCGCGCCGATCGACGAAACCGCGTCGGGCCGAAAACGGCTCTCGGTATGGATGATACCATAGATGAGCGCGGGAGAAAGCCCGTATTCCGCCGCATATTGCTCGACTGCGTCGGTATACTTCAGCGGATAAGCCCATTGCAGCGCCGCCCAGCCCGCCAACAGCGCCAGCACTGTCAGCAGCCCCAGCGTCATAACAGCGCGTCGGGGCGAACGGCGCTTGCTCCTGCCGCGCGCCGTCATGAGTCCTGCTCCCGCTGGTTCTGCGCGTCCTGCTCAGCCCCGTCGGTGATCTCAGTGCCACGATTGCACTGCTCGCGCAATGCGCGGTGCAGCATGCTCACCAGCTCAAGCGTTTTGACATGCAGCTCCTGCAAATCTTTATCGTTGACAAGGACGATCTGAGAGCGCGCGGTGTAATAGGCGTCGTTATGTTGCGACGCAATGCGGCGGCGCGCCTCCTCATCGGTCAAATGGTCACGCACGACAATGCGGTTGAGGCGCAGCGCCTCGGGCGCGATGACCGAGATGATCGAGTCGCAGTCGGCGTCGATGCCGCTTTCGAACAGCGTCGGCGCATCAAGCACCACAAGCCGTTCGCCCTGCGCCTCAAGCTGCTCTAAACGCGCGTTGAGATAGCTGCGTATATAAGGGAAGATCAGCGCGTTTAG
This sequence comes from Candidatus Fimivivens sp., assembly GCA_031983305.1. Classification (GTDB taxonomy): domain Bacteria; phylum Bacillota; class Clostridia; order Oscillospirales; family Ruminococcaceae; genus Yanshouia. The sequence continues at coordinate 8,488 of DALYYK010000012.1, forward strand.
CCGCTCAAGCTTTTTAGGATGGCCAAAAACAATCTCCGCCAGCCTTTTGCGGTTAAGCGTCCCGTCCATATTTAAAATCAGAATCGAAAACTCCAGCGCCAGATCGGCAAGGCAGCCTTTTTCGTTGGCCACCACCTCGCGCGATATTTTATCGCAGTCGATAACTTCGATGCTCTGCGAGCGGATGATTTTAGAAACGCTCGATTTGCCAGCACCCGTCTGGCCGGTCAGGCCGATCACACAAATTTGTCTCATAGCTTAATCACCTCAAAGGCCGCAGCGCGCAGCATGCGGTTATAGACGCCGAGAGAAGCGCCGTCGCGGTCAGGGCAGCGTACATAAACAAACTTTGCACCGCAGTCGTCAAGCTGCCGCAGCGACGCGAACAGTTCACGGTTCTGGCTGGCCGCATCGTGCGCCCTGCCATAGGTGATGCAGGGCTTGAGCGCCAGCTGCTGCTCGCCCTCAAAGACCAGCCCATAGGTTTTAGGCTCGGGCGCGTCGTTTAAGAGCTTGATAAAGGACGCCAGATCCGATTCGACCAGAATGACGCGGGCCCGGGGCGCATAGTGCCGGTATTTCATGCCCGGCGACGTCGGGCGCTCTCCCGCTCGAAGCGGTCTTTCAACCGCATCGGCTATCGCGACCGGCTCGCCCAGCACTTTAGAGAGCATGCTGACCGTGATCGCGCCGGGCCGCAACAGCATCGGCTTGCCCTCGAGCGACACCACCGTCGACTCGATGCCGACGTCGCAGGGACCGCCGTCCAAAATCAGCGGAATTTTCCCCTGCAAGTCCTTTAAGCAATGCTGCGCCGTCGTGGGCGACGGCAGGCCTGATAGATTCGCCGACGGTGCAGCCAGCGGCAGACCCGCCGCCCGGATAATCTCACGCGCCGCCGGGTGGGCGGGCATGCGCACCGCAACCGAATCCATGCCCGCTGTCGTAACGGCGGGCACCAAATCGCTTTTAGGCAGAATGATGGTCAGCGGCCCGGGCCAGAACGCCTCGGCCAAGATAAGCGCACGCTTTGGCAGTCCGGCCACAAGCGGCGCCCACATGTCAAGATCGCTGATATGCACAATCAGCGGGTTATCCTGCGGGCGGCCCTTGATGAGAAATATTCTTTTTACGGCGTCAACGTTCAGCGCGTTGGCAGCTAAGCCATACACCGTTTCAGTCGGAATGGCAACCACCCGCCCCGCCTTGAGCAGCGCGGCGGCGGCCCCAATGCCGTGTTCGTCGCAGCCGAGCACCTCGGTTATAGGCACGTTCACTACGCCTGCCCTTCTGCCATACGCTTGAGTTTTTCGGTCTGATCATAGGTGATCAGCGCCGAGAACACATCGTCAAGGTCGCCGTTCATGACCGAATCGAGCTTATAAAGCGTCAGGCCGATGCGGTGGTCGGTCAGGCGGCCCTGCGGGAAGTTATAGGTGCGGATGCGCTCTGAGCGGTCGCCGGTGCCGACCTGACTGCGGCGCTCGGCCGCGATCTGGTCGGTCTGCTCCTGCTGCATCTTTTCATAAAGACGCGAGCGCAGCACCGTCATCGCCTTTTCACGGTTTTTGTGCTGGCTGCGTTCGTCCTGGCATTCCACAACCATGCCGGTCGGCAGGTGGGTGATGCGGATGGCCGATTCGGTCTTGTTGACGTGCTGGCCGCCCGCCCCGCTCGCGCGGTAGGTGTCGACCTGAAGGTCGCCGGGGTTGATGTCAATCTCAACGTCCTCCACCTCGGGCAGCACAGCGACCGTGACGGTCGAGGTGTGGATGCGGCCCGAGGCCTCGGTATCGGGCACGCGCTGCACACGGTGCACGCCGCTCTCATACTTCATGCGGGAAAAGGCCGACTCGCCCTGAAGCATAAAGCAGACCTCTTTAAAGCCGTGCAGCTCGGTCTCGTTGCTCGAGAGCAGCTCGCTCTTCCAGCCCTTTGAGTCGGCGTACATGCAGTACATGCGGTAGAGCGACGCGGCGAACAACGCCGCCTCCTCGCCGCCGGCCCCCCCGCGGATTTCGACAATCGCGGATTTGTCGTCGTCGGGATCCTTGGGCAGCAGCAATATTTTCAGTTCCTCGGCGTGGCGGTCGATGGCCTTCTGGCTGTCGAGCAGCTGCTCCTGCGCCATCTCTTTTAGCTCGCGGTCAAGCCCGCCCTCGTTGAGCAGCTCGCGCGCCTCGTCGTTGGCGGCTTTGGCGTCCTGATATTCGCGGTATTTTTCGACGAGCGGCGTCAGGCCTTTATATTCCTTCATCAGCGACTTATACAGCGCGTTGTCGTTGACGACGGTCGGATCCATGAGCTTGCGGCTGATCTCGTCATACCGCAGCTCAGCGGATTTTATCTTATCGAGCATAATGTTCCTCCGTTTATCCTTCTATGGGGGGCTCGGGATGAATAATCTGTTTAATGTGGCGCTCTACCTTCAGGCGGGGCACCATGACCTCGCGCCCACAGCCCTTGCAACGGATGCGAAAATCCGCGCCCGAACGCAGCACTAAAAATTCCTTTGCGCCGCAGGGATGCGGCTTTTTCATCAGCAGCGTATCGCCTACCCGTACATCCATCGGTTTCCCCTCCTTGCATTGCTTCAATTTGTTATTATAGCAGATATTGCGCGGCGCTGGCAAATATTTTTTATCCCGGCGCACCGTTCTATGCGCCCCGCCGCCACAGCGTCGGGACAAACCCAAACAGCGTGTTTTTACTTTACAGCAGTTTGGCTGATCGCTCAAATGGATAACGCAGCTTTGCTTACCCATCGTGTAACTCAAAGCCTATTAAGTATCCGGACAATAAGTTCAACCACGATAATTTAAACGCCGCTTCTAAACCCTTTCCCACCGGAATAAACATAGAATCGGCAGGATATCCATATCCACATCCGGCCGTGTCAAAAAAGAGGGGGCATCCGTAAATGGAATTTTATCCCGAAGGTCATCTGATAGAAACCACCCCAAACATGCTGCGCATCTCCAACCTCTTCGCGCTGTCCGAAGCGTCTAAAAATGGGGACATTCTGGAAGGGCGCGCCATTATATGCGATTCGTCTCACAACCTCATCGTCGAGCTCGGCGGCGGGCTCAAGGGTATTATATCGCGTGAGGAAGGCGCGTTGGGCATAAAAAGCGGCGAAACGCGCGATATCGCGATGATCTCACGCGGCAACAAGCCGGTCTGCTTTATGGTTGTGGGCTTTGAAATGATCGGCGGTCAGGTCACGCCGATGCTCTCGCGCCGCGCCGCACAGCAGCGCTGTTCTGAGGAATATCTCGCCCGCCTGCGCCGGGGCGACGTGATTCGCGCGCGCACCACCCATCTTGAGGGCTTCGGCTGCTTTGTGGATATCGGCTGCGGCATCTCGTCGATGATTCCGATCGACGCCATCTCGGTCTCGCGCATCTCCCACCCGCGCGACCGCTTTACGCTCGGGCAGGATATCCGCGTTGTGGTGCGCGATATTGAGCCCTCGGGACGCATCTGCTTATCCCACAAGGAGCTGCTGGGCACCTGGGCCGAAAACGCGGCGCGTTTTTCGGCGGGCGAGACAGTCGCGGGCGTTATCCGTTCGGTCGAGTCGTACGGCGTCTTTGTCGAGCTGACGCCAAATCTTGCGGGTCTGGCCGAGCCGCGCGCGCAGGTTGGCTGCTCGCAGCATGCCAGCGTCTACATCAAAAGCCTGATTCCGCAGAAGATGAAGGTCAAGCTGATTATTGTCGACGCCTTCACGGCGCAGTATCCCCCGACGCCGCTGTGTTATTTCTTTGAGGGCGACCACATGGACCGCTGGCAATATTCGCCCCCCGACGCGGCGCGCCTGGTCGAATCGGTCTTTACATAATTCGAGAATATTCGTTCTCTTTTTTAAACAAACCCCTTGCGCAGGAACATGTGTTCGTGCTATAGTGTAAAAAAGAACAGTTGTTCCAACCTGCCTATTCCGGGAGGAGATTGAATATGAAAAGATTAAGAAAACGCTTTGCAGCCCTCTGTTTGACCGCCGCCGCCCTGCTTGCCGTAGCGATTGGGGCCGGGCTGCCCCACATTCAGCATTATTCCGCCGATCTAATCGCGCGTCTGTTCCCCGTGACCTACCAGATTACCTATCGCAACGCCGGGGCGCAGTCGCTCACCGCGCCGGTGCGTTTTATGGCAGACAGCGCCATTGTAACCGCTTCCACCAGCGATGTGGAAAATGAGGTGATCCCAATGTCCGACGCGGTGTTTGTCTGTCTGCAAAACGAGTTGCGCGCGCAAAACACGCTGCGCAGCGGCTTGCTGACCGCCGTCGTCGTTCTAACCGCCGCCCTTTTGCCGATAGCGTTGGCCGCAATGGCCTTTGTGATCAGCATGCCCCGGGTTCGAAGTAGCGTAAAACACCGTGTACCGGCGGCAACTCGCCGCCCGGCGGCCTGTGCAAGGCAGACGCCGACAATTCCAAGCGTGGCTTGATCCTCCTCGCTTTTTAGCGCGATATTCAATATTCCAACGGCTCATTTCAAAAGCGCGCCGCCTTTTGACGGTGCGCTTTTGAAATGAAGCTTGTTTTTGCAATTGCCATCTGATGGCAATTATGCTACAATATTGTCAAAGCTGCTAAATCCCGGGATGCCAATTAGGCGCAAAAGAATAAAAAAGAAAATCGTCAAATGATGTTGACAACAGGTGTACGATCGGCTATAATAATCAACGTTGCACAAAGAGCATGTGTTAAAATTAAAAATATGCTGCTATGGCTCAGTCGGCAGAGCACGTCCTTGGTAAGGACGAGGTCACCAGTTCGAATCTGGTTAGCAGCTCCAGAATATCATTCCTTGGTTCAAATAAGAATCAAGGAATGATACTACTACATTTATATGTTGCTTCTAAAGAGCAAGTCGCTATTTGTTTTTCAAAGTGCAAAAAGAAAGGCCATGATGCCGTTAACATCATAGCCTTTCTGTATAAGACACCTTTCGGTGTGCTGGGCACAGATAAGTCTGGTGATGCGGCTAGGCATCTTTCAGGCGCAAGCCTTTGAAGGTCGGGAAACCTTCAAAGGCTATTTGTGTTTGAATTAATAGAATTATAGCATTTTATTATTAAAAGATCAAGGAAAATTTGCCAAATTAATTAGGGACAATTTGTCCCTAATTAATTTGGAGCAAAAATATATAAAACCCTTGCAATCTAGCGAACGACCATGCTAACATAAGTTGTGAGCTGTGCTCATCAGTTTGAAGATGCGGCTAGGCATCTTTCAGGCGCAAGCCCTTAGTGGCGGGAACCACTAACGTGCTATGGGCAGGCAACAGTATAAACAAGAGCGGCAGGTCAACCGAGAGGTTGCCTGCCGCTCTTTCTTATTTCCAAATACTCAAAAAGGTAAAGTCCCCGCTGCCTTCACAATAAATCCAGATAGGAGAATGTAAATTGAAAAGCTTTAACTATGAGGAATTGTCCCTGATGAGCTGCTATAACCCCGAGAATGGCCGTTTGTCCATGATTGCTACGCTGACCGACGAATTGCCTTCTATAGAAGATGAGCTGTCTTGCGAGACGGCCAGTAATACCTTGGCTAAACTGCGTACCATCACCGACGAAGAGTTTGACACACTGGACTTCATTAATGTGTTTGAATAACGCTACAAGTAATTTGTTGTCCTGCTGTGTTGGTTGTGGGATAGAGTAATAATATCATAGAGGTGACGATGTGAAAAGAGTAGTAAAATTCAGTGATGTATACCATTCCGCGCAAGACAAAATCATACCCTTTGAAGACATAGAGCGGATATACAATGAAAGCCCGGAATTGTTTCAAACTCAATATAATGGGTGTTTACATTGTCCAAAATGCAGAGTCCCTCAAATGGTTTATTGTAATGCCGATCCCTCTTACATACGGGTTTACCCTAATCAAATGCACGGTAATAATTGTGATAACTTTCATCCGCCTTTGCTCAAAAAAGACTTAGAAAAGGCTTGCGAAGTTGAAAAGAATTTGAAGTCATTAAATAAAAGTTTAAATTACTTGCTTCGCACTTTGATGAACGAGGATACTTCTTTAGATAAAGCTTCTGAGGTGTTACCAATAATAAAAAAGTAAAAAGGCCAGTTCTGCGACTTCAGAACGGACGATTCAGCATCATATTCCTTCCCGTAAATTAACCAAAGCTCCGCGGGACTACGACTTAGGAATTGCAAAGAATTATTATGGCGATGTCTCTTTAAAAGTTGCAAAGACTTGGGTAAGAGGATGCTTTGTTGATGTGTGCGCCGTTGATGGAAGCGAGCTTTTTTGTTCTTTAAATCTCAGCGATGAGGCGTATAGGAAGTTTCTTTGTATTCAACAAAAAACAAACTGTAAAATTGCTTTTACTACCGTACTGGATTACTCAGAAGAAGCCTACGGGCGAAATAAGAAACGTTATATTAGGGGCGTTATTACGGAACCCGAGCTTTTTTGTTTCTTTGACCAAAATAACGATAAATATCCCGAAACGCTTTAAAGCCTTGCCTCTCCGTTAACTTCCACGGCGCATCCCATGGTTTTTCTTCCAGCCTGAGAATATAGTCAACCAAAGCTCTGACATCATAAGGACGCGGGGCTTCGTCCACGGCTTTCTTGGCAAAAGTGTCGTAATATTCAAGAAAGAAAATTCCACCGAAATAAAATGAATAGCTTGCAAGATACTCTTTCCGTTGCTCAATTGGCATTAAGCGATATTGTTCGCGTAGCAGACCGCTGTCTGGACATATAATCTGTTGAAATAATGAATTGACATAGATATTGGCGCAGGTTATGGTGCTCAGACCGGGGATGTGTTCCCACCAGCGCTCACAGCGTTCTGCATATTGCTCGGCCAGCTTATTCAATTCTGGGGTAATTACTTGATTTGACCATTCCATAAAACCAACCCTTTCTGTATTTGTGCTGAGAATGTAAGCTCTTGTTGGACGGATAAGCCTAAAGAAGCTATAGAGTATTATGAACCATGGGATTCCCTCAAATAGGTATGGGATTCCTTAACCCCATAGGCCGTACACTCAAATGTCAACCTATTATGCGTGGTCAAGTAGTCCTCATACTCTCGGGTAATATTCTCAATGAAAACAGCTTCATCGACTTGGGTTTCGCAGTCTGGATTGCAAACAGGATATAAAGCAATTTCGCCGAGTTGGAGGGTCTTATATGCCCCCTTACTTTCGTCATACCAAACGCAGGATGAAATTGACGGCTCCTTAATACCAAGGTTATTGGGATTCACATCAATAACAATTCTTCCGAGATATTTGTCATAATAGACTTTTATCAATGAAGTTGCCTGATTCGCATAGTGGGCAGCTGCCCGTGCAGCCATCTCCTGAGTATCAGCAAAAATATACCTATCTACGGCAATCTCCAAATAGTGAGGCCCTTCTGAATAAGTGAGCATAAGCTGGTGTTCGTTCCACGCCATAAAATATATCCTTTCTCTTATCGTCCTCTATCGTCGCGCCGGTGCTTAGTCGCCGGCGCTTTTTGTTTGCGTTCGTTCGCGAGGTCGGAAACGCGCTGAAGCTTTGTCTGAATGCTGTCTTCCTTCGCGGAGGGTACCGAGAAGTTGGGCAACGGCTGCTCCGGATCGGGAAGATCCAACAGCTCGCGCATGTAGATCTCAGCAGCAGACCACAAGCGTAATTCTTCACGCAGTTCATCTCGCTTGCCCGACAATTTGACAAGCCGGGAATCCAGCCCTCGAATTTGCTGGGTTTGCTGTTGCTCCAACGTTGTAATATCACGTTTGAATGCTTCGGGTATAACGTGATCGTTATACCCAGCGGCCTGAAGCTTTTTACTGGCATAGTTAAACTTGTCGATCTCGTCTTTATGGTTCTGATAGAACCTCCCCCGGAATAGCTTTAGCTTTTCAAACTGCTCTGCCACTTCGCGATACTGGCCACACCAGCGCGCGCACTTCTCCAGCTCACGCAGCTGCTGCAATCCGGGTGGACCGTTCGTCTTGATCTGGTCAAGCTCGGCCTTGGTACGGAGCATCTCGTCGTGGCAGGCCGCATGGCCAGCCTGAGCCGCGCGGACACCGGCGACAATATCCTCATAACTTTCTACGCCGCGCGTGGCCAGAAAGTTATGCGTGCCCACCGTCTGCCGGAGAGCGCTGCGGTTACGTCGGGCGTTGCGCAGCGCGTCCGGTTCGTGCCCCCATGCTGCCCGATCGGGCGCATGGCTTCGCTCACCTCCGGCGCCGGCCGGGGGTGTTTCAAGCCGCCGCTGCGGCTTCTTCTCCGAC
>DALYYK010000013.1:0-1502 GCA_031983305.1 Candidatus Fimivivens sp.
GCCAACGCGGCCAAGATGCTCAAGGAAAATAACATCGCCATCGCGCTATGGCTGGTCGCGGGCATTGTGGTGTTTGTCATTGGCCTGTTTGTTTATAAAAGACGCCGTTCCGAGCAGGCCGAGTCGGTCGGCAATTTAGGCCCGCTGCAAATGTTTATACGCAGTGTCGGCACACTGGTGGGCGGTGCGATGCTCGGTGCGGTTTTCTGTGGCGTCTTCGGCTTCGAAAACTCAAAGGCGGTGTTTTTGGCCTCGGTCGCCGTCGGCGCGCTGATCACCTATTTTATCGGCGATGTCATTTTGACCCGTACGGTGCGTTCGATTCCACGCGCGCTGCCTACGGCGCTGGCGACGACGTTGGGCGTCTGCCTGTTGGTGGGCGGCGTGATGTACGGTGGCTTCGGCTATGAGAAGCGTGTTCCCAGCGCCGAATCGGTTGCGTCGGTCGCGCTCGACAGCTACAGCAGCCGCTACGCAAACGAGCCGTCGCTCTATGAGGACTATAGCAGAACCTATTCCTTCAGCGATCCCGAATCGATTGAGCTGATTATCAGGGCGCATCAGGCACAGGTGCAGACCCATGACGCCAACAAGGCGGCGCTGGATATGGAAGACAGCCTTGACGGTTCACTGCGCGTTACCTATAAGCTTAAAAACGGCAAGACGCTCGCGCGTCGATATTACGGCCTCTATAACGGCGCGCGCGAAGCGCTGTTCGCGCTCGAGAGCCAGCCCGAGCTGATTCGGCAGTCCCACGCCGCCTTTAAAGGCACGGCTGACATGCTGTCTTCAGTAACGGTTATCAACGCGCTGGGTAACGACAGCAAGACGCTGAGCCTGACCGCCGAGCAGAAGCAGCAGCTTTTGGAGGCGGTACGCGCCGATCTGTTGAACCAACCGACCAGCGAGCTTGAAAATGGCGCACAGGCGCTGGGTTATGTCCAGATGGAGTATCGCCATATGCGCCAGAAGGGCGAAAGGGTTGTCACACACTATGCAGGCGGTGTAGCGGTCGCTGAGGAAGTGACGACCGACGAGCAGAATTATTCGGTCTCGACCAGCGAGGTGCTCATCACCGAGAGCTTTAAGAATACCCGTGCGCTGCTTGAGCAGCTCGGGGCCGGTGAGCAGCTGCAAAACGATTTTTCGAAGGTTGAAAAGGCCTATGTCGGCGTCATCGGTTATCATTTGCGCAGTTGGGATTCGGTTGTAACGCAGTCGTCGGCCGATAAGATCTACGAGCTTAACGATGTCGTGCTGCATGCCTATTACGACAAGGAGTATTATAATCAGGAGGGCGAGCCGTCCAGAGTCTTTGTCGCCATCGACCCGACGCAGCTGACCGCTATGCGCAAGGATCTGACCAGCATCTACAAGCCGCAGGCCGATAAGCCCCACGTGGTCGTCGGCATTTCAGGCACTGAAAATGGTAAGGAACGTATCACCGGCTACTATTACATGCCGCTCGAGGCGCTGTCCGAGCAGATGAAATACAAGGTGTG